>NZ_AJRH01000011.1:0-45055 GCF_000297015.1 Streptococcus sp. GMD6S
ACGTCAAGTATACTGATGCGGCTATAGAAGCTGCTGCAAATCTATCCAATCGCTATATCCAAGACCGCTTCTTGCCAGACAAGGCTATTGACCTGTTGGATGAAGCTGGTTCTAAGATGAATCTGACACTGAACTTTGTTGATCCTAAAGTGATTGATCAGCGCTTGATTGAGGCTGAAAATCTCAAGGCTCAAGCTACACGAGAGGAAGATTTTGAAAAGGCTGCTTATTTCCGCGATCAGATTGCCAAGTACAAGGAAATGCAGAAAAACAAGGTGACCGATCAGGATACTCCAATCATCACCGAGAAAACAATCGAACATATCATTGAGCAGAAAACCAATATCCCTGTTGGAGAACTCAAAGAAAAAGAACAGTCTCAGCTTATCCATCTAGCAGACGACCTCAAGGCCCATGTTATAGGTCAAGATGAAGCTGTCGATAAGATTGCCAAAGCCATCCGTCGTAATCGTGTTGGACTTGGAACTCCTAACCGGCCAATCGGAAGCTTCCTCTTTGTCGGACCAACTGGTGTCGGTAAGACAGAACTCTCTAAACAACTAGCCATTGAGCTCTTTGGCTCTGCTGACAGCATGATTCGCTTTGATATGAGTGAATACATGGAAAAACACAGTGTGGCTAAATTAGTCGGTGCCCCTCCAGGTTATGTTGGCTATGATGAAGCTGGTCAGTTAACGGAAAAAGTTCGTCGCAATCCTTACTCACTCATCCTTCTCGATGAGGTCGAGAAAGCCCACCCAGATGTCATGCACATGTTCCTTCAAGTCTTGGACGATGGTCGTTTGACTGATGGGCAAGGACGCACAGTTAGCTTTAAGGATGCTATCATTATCATGACCTCAAATGCGGGTACTGGTAAGGCCGAAGCCAGCGTTGGTTTTGGAGCTGCTCGTGAAGGACGTACCAACTCTGTTCTCGGTGAACTCGGTAACTTCTTTAGTCCAGAGTTTATGAACCGTTTTGACGGCATCATCGAATTTAAACCTCTCAGCAAGGACAACCTTCTCCAAATCGTCGAACTCATGCTAGCGGATGTCAATAAACGCCTCTCTAGCAACAATATCCACCTCGATGTGACAGACAAGGTCAAGGAAAAGTTGGTTGACTTAGGTTATGATCCAAAAATGGGGGCACGCCCACTCCGCCGTACCATTCAAGACCATATCGAGGATGCCATAACAGACTTCTACCTTGAAAATCCAAGTGAAAAAGACCTCAAGGCAGTTATGACAAGCAATGGCAATATTCAAATCAAATCTGCCAAAAAAACTGAGAAAACAGAAGAGATTGCTTCTGAAATAGAAGAATAAAACGACCTAACAGGTGCAGGAAGTCTAACAATTTCTGCACCTTTTTTACTAAAATAACTGTAAATTCTTGACAGCTAGCCCCTCGTCCATTATGATAATAATAAAGATACTAGAGAATGAGGAAAATGCAATGGCAAACCCAACTTTTGGTGAAAAAAAAGAGAATGTGACCTACCAGCACCGCTATGGTGTTTACGCAGTTATTCCTGATCCTGAAAAAAAACAAATCGTTTTAGTTCAAGCTCCCAATGGTGCTTGGTTCTTGCCAGGTGGAGAGATTGAAGCGGGAGAAGACCATCAAGAAGCACTGAAGAGAGAACTCATCGAAGAACTCGGTTTTACTGCTGAAATTGGAAGCTATTTCGGACAAGCTGATGAGTATTTCTACTCTCGTCACCGTGACACCTACTACTACAATCCAGCTTATCTCTACGAAGCCACTTCTTTCCAAAAAATACAAAAACCTTTAGAAGACTTTAATCATATTGCTTGGTTTCCTATTGATGAGGCAATAGAAAAACTCAAACGTGGTGGCCACAAATGGGGAATTGAAGCTTGGAAAATCCAGCATGGAATTGACTAAAATACACGATTTTATCCAAAAAGTGCTATAATAGAGTTAGAAAATCGGAGGAACTATTATGAAGCTTATCAACACGACTAATTCACACTCGCAACTTGTTAAAAGCCAATTAGAAAGCACTGACGCAACGCTTGTTGAAGTCTATTCAGCTGGAAACACAGATGTGATTTTCACTCAAGCTCCGCTTCACTATGAAATCCTCATTTCCAACAAACACCGCGCTATTCGTGAACCGGAAATCGAAACCATCCAAGATTTCTTCATGAAACGCAAAATCGATAAAGATAATATCGATGAAGCTAATATCAAGACGCTTTATTCAGATAAATTGATTGAAATTTCTATTCCTACAAAATAAGAAAGCCAGCCATAAGCTGGTTTTCTTTTGCAAAAAAAGATTGGTAGTTTCTACCAATCTTTTATTTTTATTTCACAGCTTCTTTCAAAGCATCTACCTTATCCAAACGTTCCCATGGAAGGTCAATATCTGTACGTCCCATGTGTCCATATGCCGCTGTTTGACGGTAAATTGGACGTTTGAGGTCCAACATTTGGATAATTCCTGCTGGGCGAAGGTCAAAGATTTGACGAGCCGCTTTCTCAAGTTTGCTTTCAGCTACTGTTCCTGTACCAAAGGTATCGATACGGACAGAAACAGGTTGCGCAACACCAATAGCATAGGCCAATTGAACTTCTGCTTTCTTGGCAAGACCTGCTGCAACGATATTTTTAGCAATATAACGAGCTGCATATGAGGCTGAGCGGTCAACCTTAGTCGCATCCTTACCAGAGAAGGCACCACCACCGTGACGAGAGTAGCCACCATAAGTATCCACGATAATCTTACGACCAGTCAAACCGGAGTCTCCTTGAGGTCCACCGATGACAAAGCGACCAGTTGGGTTGATGAAAAATTTTGTTTGCTCATCCAAGTAAGAAGCTGGGATCACCTCTTTAATAACCTTGCTAATCACATCATTGTGAATTTGTTCATTGCTGACATCTGGATCGTGCTGAGTTGAAATCACGACTGTGTCCACGCGCACTGGACGGTCATTTTCATCATACTCAACAGTAACTTGTGATTTAGCATCTGGGCGAAGATAGCTGATTTCACCAGACTTGCGAAGTTCCGCCAAACGACGAACCAGTTTGTGACTAAGTGAAATTGGTAATGGCATAAGTTCTTCTGTCTCATCTACTGCAAATCCAAACATGAGACCTTGGTCACCAGCTCCAATCAAGTCCAGTGGATCTTGATCTGCATTCCCACGAACTTCCAAGGCTTCGTTAACACCTTGAGCAATATCTGGTGACTGCTCAACAAGTGACGGATGTACTCCTACCGTCTCCGCAGAAAAACCATATTCTGTATTGGTATAGCCAATCTCTGCAATGGTATCGCGAACCACACGGTTAATGTCCACATAGGCATTTGTAGATATTTCACCAAAAACGTGGACAGAACCAGTATAAACAGCTGTCTCAGCAGCAACGTGCGCTTCTGGGTCCTTTGCTAAAATAGCATCCAAAATCGCATCTGAAATTTGGTCTGCAATCTTATCTGGATGCCCCTCAGATACAGATTCAGACGTGAATAATTTACGTTCTGACATAAAAATGTCCCCCCTTAAAAAATATTGTTATAGAGTTACAAAGTACTGGTAAAAAATCTTATCCTCTACGGTTTCAACTCGAAAGAAAAATAGATCTTTCTACCACCTTATCGGGACTATATAACCTTATCATTATACCACTTTTTATTTTTTTTTGCAGTATTTTTAAAAATTCATAAAATGAAGTTAAAAAAAGGAGCCATTCAGCTCCAATTTTGTTCTTAAAATGTTTGGCGTTTGGCTTTACGCTCAGCACGGCCACGTGCACGATTTTCAGCACGCTTGGTTTTGCGACGTTTTTCATCCACCGCCCATTGAATCTTCTTCTTATAGCTTGGTTTGACTTTTTTCTTTTTCTTTTTAACCAAGCCAATCATTTCGATATCAAGCTTATCCTGCTTCTTTTCACGGTTGGCACGACGATCACGGTCATAGGTATCTTGGAACTCTCCGTCTTTGACCATCTTAGGAATAAACTTGATCCCTAATTTCTCCAACTCGCGGATATCCGAGTCATCGCTTGGCTGGTAAAGGGTAATAGCTGTACCAGGCAGTCCGTTGCGCCCAGTTCGTCCAACACGGTGAACAAAGAAAGACAAGTCTTGCGGAATGGCATCATTGATAACATGGCTGACCCCTTCAATGTCAATTCCACGCGCTGCCAAGTCTGTTGCAACAATGTACTCAAAATCCAGATTTTTCACCTGATTCATGATCCGTTTGCGTTCACGAGGAGCAATATCTCCATGAATCTTAGCTACCTTCAATCCTTGAGCAGTCAAGTAGGCATGTAACTCATCAGCACGCGTTTTTGTGTTAACAAAAATCATTGCCAAATAAGTCTGCATCAACTGAGTCAGCTGGTAAATTTGAGCGTTCTTGTCACGGCCCTTGGTAGAAATCAACCAATTATCGATCGTATCTGAGATAACTGTCTTAGTCTTGATTTTTTCCATGACAGGATTTGACAAGTATTTTTTCAAGAACGGTTGCAATTTTTGTGGAATAGTTGCTGAAAAGACCATGAACTGCAAGTCTTTTGGAAGGCTACCTGCAATCTTATCAACGGTTTCCAAGAATCCCATATCCAAGGTCATATCGGCTTCATCGACGACAAAGGTCTTGGCCTTGTGAATAGCTAAATCACCAGATTTGACCAAATCATAGATGCGACCTGGCGTTCCGATAACGATATGTGGTTGGTTGCTAGCAAGTTTTTCAATCTGACGCGCCTTATCCGTACCACCCACATAATTAACCACACGAACTTCGACATCTGAGTGAGCTGCAATCTGACGAGCTGCTTGGTAGATTTGAGTGGCCAACTCACGACTAGGTGCAGTAATGACTGCTTGCACACTATCGCTAGTTTCATCTAATTGCTGGAAAATTGGTAATAAGAAAGTATGAGTCTTTCCTGAACCAGTTTTTGACTCGCCCACCAAGTCACGACCTGCCAGTACAATAGGAATTAATTTTTCTTGTACCTCTGTTGGAGTTGTAAATTTTAACTCCTCCAAGGCTTCTACTATATAATTTTTAAATTGAAATTTCTTAAATGACATACTATCCTCGCTTCTATCCTTTCAATTATACCATATTTTGTCCCATTGCAGTAGTCCCATTTGAGTCTCAGTCCTGTAGTAAAGATTCAAGTAGATTAAAAGGTTGAAACTATCTGGTTCCAACCTCTTTCATTATTTCCAGGTCAATACAGCATTCAAACCATAATGATCGCTGACTTGTGGACTATTTTGACCATCAAAAACTACTTGTAAACTCTCTACTTCCAACTCTTTGGTCGTAAAGACGTAGTCGATTCGTAGTGGCTCGGTATTGCCTTTCCAACCATCAATTTCTGGTGGAACGGTGTAGCTACCACTTCTTTCTTTCGCAACTTCAAACGCGTCTTGTAATCCTAATGGGCTAGCTAAAATCGCTTGATAGCCTTCCTGACCAGCTGGATTATTAAAATCACCTGCTAAAATCAGAGGTTTGTTCAAATCTTTTAGTACAGCCTCAAATCGTGCCCATTCTTCTTGGAAACCTTTATCCCACCAAGAGAGATGAACGCTTGCAAGAGCCAGTTCCTTTCCTTCAACTTCTGTCTCAGCCAAGGCAACGCGACGAGTATGGTAGTCCGTTGGATCATCTACATCTGATACTAAAATCTCACGCGCCTTAATAGGTGTTTTGGATAAGATGGCTACGCCTTCATGGTAGCGGTCATAGCCAATATGATTGTAAGCCCAAGTCCAGTAGTAGCTTTTCCCTTTCTCAGCCAATTTTTCAACCAGGAGTCGGACATAGTGATCCTGATGAATGGGTTCTGCTGATGGTAAAGCTTGATAGTGATTATTAACCTCTCCCTCAGGCGAAGTCATTTCTTGATTAATTTCTTGGAAACAAATCAAATCATAGTCCTTATCGAGAATATCTTGGAGTAAGATTTGGAATTTTTCCTCTGCTTCCTTCTCCATCCAACTGTGAGTATTGAGTGTTAGAAATTTCATGCTTTTCTCCTAAAACAAGAGGTTGGAAAACAGCTTCCAACCCCAAGTATATTACAATTCTACTTTAGCAACTGCTGTTTTAGCTGCAAGAGAACCTGTTTGTTCTAATTTAACTGATTTGAGGACATCACCATTTGTGAAGACAACCACTGTTGATGTTTTGCGTCCTGCTTCTCGAATAGCATCCAAGTCAGCTGTAACAAGAAGATCACCAGCAGCCACTTTTTGTCCTTCAGAAACATGAACAGTAAATGGTTTTCCTTCAAGACTTACTGTATCCAAACCAATATGAACAAGCACTTCAAGACCTGAGTCAGTGACAAGACCAAGAGCGTGTTTTGTTGGGAAGATACTTGATACAGTACCAGTAACTGGAGATACAATGTTACCATTTGCTGGTTCTACTGCAAATCCATCACCCATCATTTTTTGAGCAAAAACTGGATCTTCCACTTGTTCCAAAGCAACAACTTGACCGTCAGCTACTGAGTAAACTTCCTCAGTTACACCTTTATAGTGTACAGTATTTTGTTGAGTTTCTGTCATTTGGCTTGGAAGAGTTTCAGGAATAATTTCACCTGAATCAAGGATATCTTGGATATCAGATTTCAATACGTCAGCTTTTGGTCCGTAGATAGCTTGGACACCTTGTCCTTTCATGACAAGACCCATAGCTCCTTCTGCTTTCCATTGTTCCTCAGTACCAACGCGATCTGCATCTTTAACAGTTACACGAAGACGAGTCATACATGCATCCACATCTACGATATTTGCACGACCGCCAAGAAGGTTAATGATATTTACGGCTTGAGAAGCTGCTGCAACTTTTGGAGTTCCAGGAGTTGCTTCTTCTGATGCTCCTTCAGCTGTTTCGTAGTTTCCGTTACGTCCTGGAGTTGCGTAGTTGAATTTTTTGATCATGAAGTTGGCAATGAAGTACATGATAACCGCAAAGAGAACAGTTACCCAGATAAAGTTAACGATATCCATACCAATACCAGCATTAATTGCCAATGGTGTACGAGTCAAGAATTCGATTGAACCGAATGAGTGGACACGAAGGTGAACAATATCTGCCATAGCAAAGGCAGCACCTTGAACTACTGAATAAACAAGGTAAAGCGGTGTTGCGATGAACATGAACATATACTCGATAGGTTCAGTAACCCCTGTCAAGAATGTTGCAAGGGCTGTCGCAATCATCATACCCTTGTATTGGTGTTTCTTGTCAGCATCAACATTGCGGTAGATAGCAACGATGACACCCATCAAGATACCAAATGAACCGATCATTTGTCCAACTTTGAAACGAGCTGGAGTGACTGTTGTAAGAAGGTGTTGGTATTGGTCAGCATTTGAACCTTTAAGGTTAACAAGGTCAGTTACCCATGCAAGCCAAAGTGGATCTTGACCAAATACTTGTGTTCCTTTTGCTGCACCAGTTAACACTTCGTATGTTCCACCAAGAGCTGTATAGTTCATTGGGATTGTCAACATGTGGTGAAGACCGAATGGCAAGAGCAAACGTTCCAAAGTACCATACAAGAATGGTGCAAGGACTGGAGCAGTTTCTTGTGAGTTGGCAATCCAAATACCGAAGTTGTTGATACCTGTTTGAACTACTGGCCAAAAGGCAGCAAGTAGAATTGCAGCAATAGCTGAACGAAGAATAACGACGAATGGTACGAAACGTTTACCATTGAAGAATGAAAGGGCATCAGGAAGTTTACGGAAGTTGTAGTATTTGTTATAAGCTGTTGCCCCAACAAAACCAGAGATAATCCCTACGAAAACCCCCATGTTAAGAGCTGGTGCCTCAAGAACGCTGATAAAGTAGTCAGCAACCTTGATTGAACCACCAAAGAAGGTATTAACCATTGCTTCAGGGTTTTTCAACATATCACCTGTAACACCGAAGATAGCACCTGTGATACGGTTAATCAAGATAAAGGCAAGTCCAGCTGCAAATGCACCACCTGCACGTTCTTTTGCCCAGCTTCCCCCAATAGCAAGGGCAAACAAGATATGAAGGTTACCGATAACCCCCCAACCAATTTGCTCAAGGATTCCACCTGTAATCACTAGAGGAGCAAGGTTTGGGTCAATCATCACGATTGATTTACCGATTGAGATCATCAATCCCGCCGCTGGCATAACGGCGATAACCACCATTAAAGCCTTACCGAATTTTTGCCAAAATTCGAAAGACAAGACATTTTTGAATGTAGCTTTCATCATTCAAATCTCCTTTATTTTATTTAGGCAAACGTTTTACGAAAACGTTTGCATTTGGTTATGTATTAATTATACCACTTTTATTTTTTTTGTAAAGGCTTTTATAAAAAAATTGTCTATTTTTTTAAAATTTAAAAAGGAAAAAGAGAAGTTTACAAAAACTTCTCTTTTAAATATGTATTATTTTTCTGATTTGTACTGCAATTTGCATTTAAATCCAACTAGATTTTCAAGAATCGACGCATCGAAATCCCTGAACCAATTGAACCAATAAAAATTCCGATTATAAATAATAGGACTGTCATCAGAGGGATAAACACATCTGGCGTAATCATTGACAAGTTTTGACCTACCAAAGATTTATTGACCGATTGATAAACCATATTGTAAACAAAGAATACAAGGACTGAAGGAATTGCTGCACCGAGCAAGCCAATAAAAGCACCTTCTAGCAAGAATGGACCACGGATATAGCCATTTTTCGCTCCTACAAGACGCATGATCTGAATCTCACGACTACGTGAAATAATGGTGATACGAATGGTATTGGAAATGAGGAAGACTGCGATAAAAATTAAGAGCCCTGCAATTACCAATCCCCAAACACGGATAAAGGAAGCTAGTTCAAAAAGTCGTTGAGTGTTGGCTCCACCATCTTGAACTTCTGAAACTCCCTCGATTTTCTTAGCTTCTTCAGCTACCGTTTTAACATCACTCGGAGAATTTGTGTCGACGATATAAGCATCATAGAGAGGGTTTGCATCCCCTTCAAAGACCTTCCAATCGTCACCCATTGTTTCCGTTAGTTTTTCGTACTGTTCTTCTTTACTTGAGAAGGTAACACTCTTAACAGCAGGTATAGCTTTCAAAGCATCATAGACCTTGTGGTAGTCATTGTTGGTAACTGTCTGACCTTCTTTTTCAATCGTTTCACTGTTATCAGCTACATCCTTACGAATGTAAACCATGACCCGAACGTTGTTTTCAATGTCGGTAGCCAGTTTTGCTGTATTAAAAATTACAGATGCAAACAGGGCAACGAGTGTTAAGGTAATCATAACCGAACTCACTGCTGCTACTGTCATCCAGCCATTTCGTTTTAAACTTTTTAATGATTCAAATAAATGGCGAAAAAATCTACTAATCATCGTATCCATATTCTCCTTTAGCTTCGTCACGAACGACACGGCCATTTTCAATGGCAATGACACGGTGGCGCAAGGTATTTACAATCTGGCTATTGTGGGTTGCCATCAAGACAGTAGTACCTTGGAGATTGATGCGTTCCAACAGATTCATAATTTCCCATGAATTATCTGGGTCCAAGTTTCCTGTTGGCTCATCGGCAATCAATACTTTAGGATTGTTGACAATCGCACGAGCAATCGCAATCCGTTGCTGCTCTCCACCTGAGAGTTCATTAGGGAAAGAGCGAACCTTATGTTTCAAACCAACCAGGTCCAATACTTCCATAACACGTTTTTTGATGTTGCGACGGCTCTCACCGATTACTTCCATTGCATAGGCAATATTCTCATAAACAGTCTTCTTAGGCAAGAGTTTGTAATCCTGAAAGACTACCCCGACACTACGACGTAGTAGTGGGACATCTTTCTTCTTAATTTTAACTAAATTAAAGCCTGCAACTGTTAGGCTTCCTTTTTCAATCTTTACTTCTCGGTATAAAGCTCGAATAAAGGTTGACTTACCTGCCCCAGAAGGTCCTACGATATAGGCAAACTCTCCTGGTTCAATGGTAACAGATACACCACGCAGGGCAGTCGTTCCATTGTCATACTTTTTGACAACATCTCTCATTTCAATGATTGACATATGAGTTCCTTTCTATCTTAGCTGATTCGCCACTTGAGGTAGGCATCGATAAAACCATCAAGGTCTCCATCCATCACCTTATCTACCTGAGCAACTTCAAAGCTTGTACGATGATCTTTTACCATAGTATAAGGCGTGAAAACATAAGAACGGATTTGGCTTCCCCATGTGATTTCTTTTTTCTCACCTTTAAGGGAATCAACTTCCGCAGCTTTCTTTTCTTGCTCCATTTGATAGAGCTTAGCCTGCAACATCTTCATGGCACAA
This sequence comes from Streptococcus sp. GMD6S, assembly GCF_000297015.1. The sequence goes on from NZ_AJRH01000011.1 coordinate 10,379, forward strand.
TCTCTATTTCCATACTGGGTACGATCGACCGTTGATTGGACGACAGTTCCCGTAGGAATGTGTGTCAAACGCACACCTGTTGAAACCTTATTGACGTTCTGTCCACCAGCACCACCTGAACGGAAGGTATCCATTTTGATATCATCTTCACGAATCTCCACTTCGATGGTATCATCCAACTCAGGCATAACCTCTACGGATGTAAAGGAAGTATGGCGGCGTTTGGCAGAGTCAAATGGCGAGATTCGCACCAGACGGTGCACACCCATTTCCGATTTGAGAAGACCATAAGCATTAGGTCCTTCAAATGATAAAGTTACCGACTTAATACCAGCCTCATCACCTGCTTGGTAATCCAAGACTTCTACTTTAAAGCCTTTGGCATTTCCATAACGAGTGTACATACGAAGTAACATATCTCCCCAGTCCTGTGCCTCAGTACCACCAGATCCTGGATGGATTTCCAAGATGGCATTATTATGGTCATAAGGTTCTGACAAGAGAAGGGTCATCTCGTAGCTGGTCATCATCTTATCCAGTTCTGTCAACTGTTCGACCAGTTCATCATGGACTGACTCATCTTCTGCTAAAAAGTCCAATAAAATCTCAACTTCATCCTGCAACTCTTCCATTTTACGGAAGGTGTTGTAGGTGTTTTTTAATTCATTCAATTCTTGCGACGTTTTTTGGGCCGCGATATTATCGTTCCAAAAATCAGGTTCTGTCATCTTGTTTTCTAAGATGGCAATCTCTTCCTCTAAGCCTTCGAGGTCAAAGAGACCCCCTAAAAGAAGCTAATTTTTCACGATTTGCGTCAATTTTTTGACGAATTTCTGAAATGTCCATAGATACTCCTTTTCATATCGTTTTATTATACCATAATCTCTCATTTCTTTCCATATTTTGCTTTTCACCGCTTTTGACGGCAGAAGAAAAGAGGCTTTAAAGCCTCTTGTTTAAAGGACTTTGGCAGAGGTATGAGTAATCTCCTCCACTTGAATTCCTTCTTTTTCAAACTTTTCCTTTAATGCAGTCAAATCGATTTTTCCATCAATTTGAACTTCGATGACGACCTTGCCATCCTTACGTGGAATGTTTACAGTATGGGAAATATTTAAATCCTCTTCTACAATTAAAGCTACAATTTTCCCCAGTACTCCTACTTCATTTTCTGTAATGAAACGAACACGAATCCCCTCTTCTCCGTATCCGGCGATTTCCAAGAAAGCCTGAAAAACATCGCGATCTGTAATGACGCCGTAGACCTGATGATTGTCTACGACTGGTAATATCCCAATTTTATTTTTCAGCATCAGGTAGGTCGCATCTTCTAGACTAGCATAGCCAGAAACCGTCACGACATCTCGAATCATTACATCTTTTACTTTGGTTTTATTCAGAAGATAATTCATCTCATAGATAGAGAGACTGGTTGCTTTAGATGGGCTGGCTTCCGCGATGGTTCCTTCTGTTACCAATCCGACTAATTGATCGTTTTCGATAACAGGTAAACGGTGCAAACCTTGCTCGCGCATCAAATCTGCTGCGTGTGCTACAGTCGTATCTGGACTGATATAAACTACCTTACGGGTCATAAAATCTTTAACTGCCATGAGACTTCTCCTTCTATATTGCTACTTTTATTATACACTTTCTTAGAAAATCTATCAAACGCTTTCATCTCTTTTTCAAGATTTTGAATAATCTGAGAAGTTTGCATAAAATGCCAGTGTAAGTTAAAAGGGAACCGAAGTCCCCTCTCTTCTTAAATCGTAATAGTGTCTCGATCTTTTATCATATAACGTTTTAGAGGGCTAAGACTAGCTAACCAGTATAGTAGACCGCCAAATAGCGCAGTAAATCCGCTACCCGTTGTGATTAAAAAGATGGGACTTTGAATTTGTGCAGTTACAGGGTTGTAGACAAAAAGTACCGCTACCAATAAGGAGATAAATACGCAAGACAAGCCAACTAAGTTAAATCCTTTAGTAAACTCGTAGGCGTCATGCCCTTCAAGGAAATAGGCTGAACGCAAGTCGAGTTTTCGTTTTCTTAAGATAAAATAGTCGACAACAATCATACCAATAATTGGCCCCTGAATATAGGCGGCTAGGGAGATGAAGGAGCCGAAATACTCTTCTACTCCTCCCCAGATAGTGAGTAGACTCACATAAACCATGGCAATCCAAACCATTAGTTTATAGCTTACTTTGGGCATCCCACTTTTGACAATCATACAGTTCACATACGATCCAGTCCCCTGGGTTCCAATATTGGCGAAGGCTACTAGTAGTAAACTTAAGAGAGCAAAGGCTGGTGTGCTTAGAGTTGAAAGCATCGTCGTTGGATCACTTTCATAGACACCTGTTTTGACAAACATGGCTAGAGCCATGACTCCACCTGTCGCAACGAAGAATGGAGCCACAACTCCGTATGATAAGGCTGTAGCCCAATAACCACTGCGTTCTGATTTTGCTAAACGTGGTAAAACCAACGCCTGTGTAGACCAAGAAAAAGCAAAGGCAACATTTCCTTCTCCAGAAAGCATGAAGCGTTCTAACGGCGTCAAATCTCCTTGAGTGGCTGGTTGGATATTCATAATATCCGTTATAGGAACGGCGACAAAGCAGATTCCAACGATGATGAGACCGACAATCAATAAGGCGATGACCAAGAAGCGATTGGTCCATTTAATCACCTCTGGACCTCCAAGAGCAATGAGAGTTCCAAGTAGAACACAGAGGGTTCCAAGAATAGGCGCCCATACTCCCTTGTCCAAACCAAGACCAAAATTATTTGCCAAATGGATCATGGAACTGGCAAAAAGATTGGCCGCAACAGCATACCATCCAAAGTTAGCCAAGCTAATAATGGTTGATAACAGAGCTACACCTCTTTTTCCTAGAACAGCTCTCAACCAAATCCACAAATCAATCCCATATTTAACCGCAAACAGAATTGGGAGACACTCAATAAAGACCCAGATAATGTTAAAGCTAAAAATATTAATCAACATTTGATTAAAGGTCAAATATTGAGCTACATAAGCCCCTTGAGTATAACACCAAGTGGCAATGGCAAAACCACTTGTCGATAGAAAGAGATCCCAAAAAGAATACTGACGATCCTTATTGGTCATGGGTACAATTCCTGTTATGGTTTCTTGTTGGATATAGTCATTCATTTTAGACATATTATTGAATTCCTCCCATCATTGCTAAGATAATCAAAACAAGGTTGATTAGGACTATGGAGATGATTAAAATGAAATCACTTTTTAGGAAGGGTTGAACAAACTCGTAGTTTGGCGACTCCATTTCTTCCAATCTTCTCTTTGTTTCAGTTGATACTAATTCTTCAATTTCAGATGTCGTTTTCATCTCAGTTCTCCTCCAAATACAAGTCAAGGGCCAGTTGTCCATATTGTTTGGTATACCGATACCAGATGTAAAGAAACTCACCGACTGGTTTTCCGACACTCTCCTGGAACAAAGCCCACAAGAACCAATAATATGAGGTCACTGCTACATAAGCCAAGTAGTGACGTTTGGTTTTCTTATCTGGTACTTCTTGTAGATACAATTCCAGTACTTTTTCAGCATCCTCTACGGTATAGTTGGAACACGCGATAAAGGTCCCCAAATCTCCTGCTGGCTCTCCCATTCCAGAATATTCCCAATCAATCAAGCTCATTTCGCCTGCTTCATTTAACAAAAAATTAGGACTATAGGAATCTCCATGACAAAGGACAACCTGTTTGGGATCATTCTGTAAATGATTTTTGAGAAGTGAAACAGTTTCATCCAATTCCTCGAGGCCATCAAATTCAAATCGATTTCTAGCCTTCAATTTTTCTCTAAAATCATCAATTCCCTCAAATTGGTCAAAGGAATGTTCCGTTTTTTCTCCAGATTGGTGTAACCGTCTCAAGAGATCCATTGCTTGTGCCACATCATCCCAATTATCATAATCCAGTTGCTTAGCATTGGGAATAAATTCTGAAATTTTCCAGCCCTCATCCTTGTTCATAGCTACGAAGGTACGGTCAATCTTTAATTTTGCAGCAATTTCCATAGAAGCTGCTTCACTAGCTCGGTCGATATAATTTTCCGTTCCCCTGCCCGGATGACGGTAAACATATCTTTTTCCTAGACAGTCAAATGAAAATGATGTGTTGGTTAACCCATCTTTTAGAGGTTTGATATTGACAATATCTGAAGCCACACACTTTAATGTCTTACAGATATTATCGATAATAGCTGAGTCTGCATTTACCAAATAACGTTCATCAAATTGACGGAGTTCATCTAGTGAATCAAATTCTTTAACAATATCCGCTGAATAGTGGCGGGCTTCTAAAAGGAGTTCCTTGACATAGCGACTATAGTAATCCTCCCAAAGCTGTTCACGATAAGGTTCGTGCTTAAACTCGGTTTCTAAAACTTCCTTAAATTTCTCGCTAAATGCACGGTCAAAATAAACGTGCCCCACCATGGCCCAAGTATTTTCTCCACCAATCTGGATATCAATGATGGTGTGATTCGAATCCTCTATAGCACAATATTCGTCCGTTTGACCTTCTGCATATATCGTCGAGTAGTAACCTCTATAAATATATTGCTCAAAAGGATTTTCCACAAAATAATTATCTGATGAACAAATATAAGTGTTGGAAAGTTGATTTTTAACCAACATAAGAGACGAGCAGTTATTGTATTTGTAGTAATCATTATTCACTACAATTTTTACACCAAACTTCTCTGCAAGATAGAACATTTTTTCTTGTAGGTAGCCTACAATAACGGTTATATCTTCTATTCCTGCTTCTTGCAGTTGTCTGATTTCCCTCTCAATCAAGCGTTCCCCCTTGACTTGAAGCAATCCTTTAGGAATTTCATAAGACAAAGGAGCAAAACGACTACTCATGCCAGCAGCCATTATAATGGCATTTTTTACTCGATAGGGTTCTAAAATTTTCTGACCTAGCTCTGTTAAGTGAAGCTCCTCATCAACCCACTTCTCTTCTTTCAGCTTTTTCAATAATATGTTAACTGTCCCTAAAGATAGGTCTAACTCTTCAGCTAACTGTCTCTGAGTAAAGGTCTTTTCTTTATGTGTCAACATAAAACTCAAAAGTTTAAATTGTTTTTCTGTTACCATTCTCAGTCCTCTTGTTCAATTTTTTCTTACTCATATTATAATATGAACAAAAAGGACTGTCAATTCAAATAAGGAAACAATGAGTAAAAATTAAGACCTTCTTCCCTTTCCTCAAAAAACATATAAATAAAAGAGCTCCTTATTCTGGAGCCCTGAAATATTTTATATTTTTGATAAGTAGCCGTATTAGGTTTCGCTTGGTTGCAATTCTTATCCGCCGACTAAAACAATCCACTGGATTGGATGATTGCTTACGCAATCTCTATCTGCCGACTAAAAAGGTCCCCCGGACTATAGAGGGATTGCGTGCGCAATCTCCATCCACAACCTAAACTAGTCTCCCAGACTAAAGGAGAATTGCTGCACAATTCTTATCCGCCGACTAAAAAGGTCCCCCGGACCTTTTTAGCCACCTAGATATGCTTTTCTGACTTCATCAGATGCTGCGAGTTCTTTTCCTGTTCCTGATAGGACAATCTTTCCTGTTTCAAGTACATAACCACGGTCAGAGATAGCAAGGGCCTTGTTAGCGTTCTGTTCAATTAGGAGAACCGTTGTTCCTTGCTTCTGAATATCTTGAATGATATCAAAAATTTCTTGGATAAAGATTGGGGCAAGTCCCATTGACGGCTCATCCAAGAGAAGGAGCTTAGGTGTAGACATGAGAGCGCGTCCCATAGCCAGCATCTGCTGTTCACCACCTGAAAGAGTTGCCGCATCTTGGTTTTTACGTTCTTCCAAACGAGGGAAACGTGAAAAGACTTTTTTCAAGTTGGCTTGATTTTCTTCACGATTTTTCTTCAAGAAAGCTCCCATTTCCAAGTTTTCCATAACAGTCAAGCCTGGAAAAACATGGCGTCCCTCAGGAACTTGTGAAAGACCACCTGCCACGATTTTTTGCGCAGGCAACTTTTGAATTTCTTTTCCCAAAAACTGAATTTTACCAGCACTTGGGCGAACCAAACCTGAAAGGGTACGAAGAATGGTTGTTTTACCAGCACCATTGGCACCGATAAGAGAAACAACTTCACCTTCATTAACCTCGAAACTTACATCACGAACTGCTTGGATCATACCGTAATGCACAGAGAGGTTTTCAACTTTTAACATAGACATCAGGCTTCACCTCCTAGATAAGCTTCGATAACGCGTTTGTTGTTCTTGATCTCATCCGGAGTCCCATGAGCAATCAACCGACCATATTCAAGAACATAGATACGCTCAGTGACTTCCATAACCAAATTCATGTCATGTTCGATGAGCATGATGGTAATTTTAAATTCATCTTTGATACGACGGATCAATTCTGTCAATTCAGCTGTTTCTTGTGGATTCATACCAGCTGCAGGTTCGTCCAAAAAGAGGATCTTAGGTTCAGTTGCCAGAGCACGAACAATTTCTAATCGACGTTGTTGACCATAGGCCAGATTCTTGGCAAGAGTATCTGCGTCACCATCCAAATCAAAAATCTTCAGCAAGTCCAAAGCTTTGCTTTTTAATTCTTCCTCATTCTTATAAAAAGCTGGTAGGCGTAGGAAGCTCGCAAGGACATGTTGTTTATGATGATTGCTAAATGCAATCAAAACATTTTCCAAAACTGTCAAGTCCTTGAACAAACGAATATTTTGGAAAGTACGACTGAGACCAAGTGAAGCAATCTTATAGGGAGTTTTCCCATTTAGGAGGTGACCATCTAATGTGACAGTACCTTCGCTTGGTTCATAAACACCCGTCAAGAGATTGAAAAGGGTTGTTTTTCCAGCTCCGTTTGGTCCAATCAAACCAACCAATTCTCCCTCGTTCAATTCAAGAGTGACATCTCCAACAGCTGTTAGACCGCCAAAATGTTTGGTTAACTGTTTAACTTCAAGTAATGCCATTAGTTTTGTCCCTCCTTCTTAGATTTTTTAAAGAAACGTGATAGACTCAATTCCCATGTTCCAAGAAGTCCACCTGGTCTGAAAATCATAACCAATACAAGAGCCAAAGCGTAAATGATCATACGTACGCTAGCCACATCTTGAAGGAGCATATTTAAAATTCCCAAAACAATCGCAGAAACAATCGTACCTGTAATAGAACCAAGTCCTCCAAATACAACAATGATCAAAACGTTGATTGAGTTGATGAAAGTATAATCTTTTGGTACAACTGAACCGATAAATCCTGCCTGAAGAGAACCAGCAATACTTGCTGTAATGGCACCAAAGACAAAAGCGATAATCTTGATCTTTGTAGTATTTACCCCAACGGACTCCGCAGCAATCTCATCCTCACGAACAGATAGAGTAGAGCGTCCAATCGGACTACGTAAGAAGTTAAGGGTTGCAATAGTTGTGATAATCACAAAAAGGTAAACCATTTGCCAAGTTGTGAAGTTAGGGATACCCAAGATACCAGCAGCACCGTTGGTCAAACTTCCACCATTAATGATAAAGATACGAATGATTTCTGAAACACCTAGTGTCGCGACGGCCAAATAGTCCCCCTTCAAGCGTAGAGTTGGAATTCCAACGAGCAAAGCGACTGCACCAGAAATCAAAGCGCCCAAGACCATCGCTCCAAAGAAAGCACCATAGGTTGGTGATTTTGAACCAATAATCGCTGCTGCATAAGCCCCAATCGCCATAAAACCTGCATGACCAAGTGAGAATTGTCCTGAAAAACCAACGATTAAGTTCAAGCCTACTGCAAGGATGATATTAATCCCAATTTGTTCTAAAATTTGGACATGGAATAGATTGAGAACACCAGCAGAAACCAGTACACTAATCAACCCATAACCCGCTAATAGAAGGAATAACCAGAGAATATTTACTTTAAGATTTGTCTTCATTGTTTACACCTTCTCTTTCACATTCTTACCAAGGATACCTGCAGGTCGAACAATCAGAATCAAAAGCAAGATTCCATATACGATAGCATCACGGAAATCAGACATACCGAAGGCAGTAGCAAATGTTTCCAACAAGCCAATCACAAATCCCCCTAGAGCTGCACCAGGAATAATCCCGATACCACCGAGTACGGCCGCAACGAATGATTTTAGACCTGGAGTCACACCCATCAAAGGTTCAAGAGAGTTGTAGTAAAGGGCAATGAGGACACCTGCTGCACCAGCAAGGGCTGAACCCAAAGCAAAGGTAAAGCTGATTGTACGATTTACATTAATTCCCATCAATTGAGCTGCGTCACTATCAACTGATACTGCACGCATGGCTTTCCCCATTTTTGTTTTTTGGACGATCAATTGCAATAAAACCATCAACAGCACAGAAACTGCTAAAATCATCAATTGAACATTTGTCAAGCTAATTGGTCCCAAGTCAAAGCGGACTGTTTCAATTGCTTGAGGGAAGGCACGAGTATTGGCACCTACTAGATAAACCATTCCGTATTCCAGTAGGAAAGACACTCCGATGGCAGTAATCAATACAGCAATACGTGTAGAGTGTCGTAAAGGACGGTATGCAAGAAACTCAATCACAACACCAAGTAGTGCGGTTCCTGCCATTGAAATAATTAAAGCTAAAAAGAAATCCATTTGGAAAGAATTAATCAAAAAGTAACCAATAAAGGCACCCATCATGTAAATATCGCCATGGGCGAAGTTGATGAGTTTGATAATTCCATAAACCATGGTATAACCCAGAGCCAAAAGTGCATAAACACTACCCAGAATTAGACCATTCACAAGTTGTTGGAGCATAGCATTCACTCTTTTCTATCGTTATTTTTTAGAAAATTTCATTATTTTCACAAGTTCATAAACACCGAAACAGGGAGTGAGTCAAAGGCTCATTCCCCATTTCAATTACTATTCTAATGTTATGGTTTTACAACTTCTGCTTCTTCAACTTTACCATTGTTCATGGTCATCATGTAAGCAGTTTTCACTGTATTGTGGTCAGCATCAAAGCTTGTTTGACCAGTTACACCATCAAAATCTTTGGTTTTAGCAAGGTTGTCCTTGATCTCACTTGAGTTTTTAGCACCTTTTGCAGCATTTGCTACTAGGTAAACTGAGTCATAGGCTAAAGCTGAGAATGTTGAAGGCTCTTCGTTGTATTTAGCACGGTATGCTTCAAGGAAAGATTTAGCTTTTGCAGAAACATCAACAGTGGTTGAGAATCCAGAGATGAAGTAAATGTTTGATGCTCTTTCAGCAGTTGCTTGTTGAACAAATTCTTCACCGTTAAATCCATCTCCACCAACGATTGGTTTATCAATTCCCATACCACGAGCTTGGTTTACAATTTTACCAGCTTCTGTGTAGTAACCTGGAACTACGATAGCGTCAAACTCTTTCCCTTTCATTTTAGTAAGGGCTGCTTGGAAGTCAGTATCACCTGCTACAAACGTTTCATCTGCTACAATCTCACCCTTGTAGGCTTCGCGGAAAGATTTAGCAATACCTTTAGCATAGTCACTAGCATTGTCAGTATAAAGAACAACCTTCTTAGCATTTAATTTGTTTGTTACATAGTTAGAAATAATCTTCCCTTGGAAGCTATCTTGGAATGTTCCGATAAATAGGTAATCTTGACCTTTAGTCAAACCGTCTTGAGTAGCACTTGGTGAAATCAATGGCACTCCAGCTTTAGTAGCGTTAGCTACAGCTGCAGCAGTTGCACCAGATGTCGCAGGTCCTACAATAGCTGCTACTTTTGATTGGGTAACAAGGTTTGTTGTAACAGAAGCTGCTTCAGCAGTTTCTGACTTGTTGTCTTTGTCTACAACTTCGATTTGTTTTCCATCAATTCCACCTGCAGCGTTGATTTCGTCTACAGCAAGTTGGGCACCTTTTTGTTCAGCTGTACCGTAAGCTGCCACAGCACCTGTCTCTTCAAAGTTAAAACCGATTTTAATTGTTTTTTCGTCTACTGGATTTCCAGTTGTGTTTGACGCTCCTGACTTGACCTCTCCACAGGCAGCAAGAAGAGCCACACTAGCAAGAGCCACAAAAGATAGGGCAAATTTTTTCTTCATTTTTAATCTCCTTATAGTTGTTTCAAAAATTGTATGTTAAGAATATACCGAATTATCAGAAAATTGTCAATGTATTTGTTTAACTTTTTTAAATGATAACGTTTTCTTCGGTTCGATAGAGATTCCCAACGAAGGGAGTTTCTAGCTCTTGAATATGGCAACGTCTAATTTTCTTGATATATCTTTCCTTACCTAATCTCTCAACTAAGTCATCTAGCTCCTCAGTTGGAACATAGAGTTGCAAGTAACGATGTTTTTTGGAATGGTAACAGATATCACCGTATTCCTGAATTTTTTTTGCATCTCGATTATAGTAGAGATAGATGATTAATCCTGATCGATTTGTTTTTTCAAACATGAGGAATCCTCTTTCTAAGAAATCTTCTCCTATTATATCAAAAAAAGCAAACTCCGTCGAGTTTGCTTTCTAGGTTGCTTAGCTTAAAGAATTATTGGCCATGATTTCATCAATAAAGCCATATTCAAGTGTTTCTTGGGCACTCATCCAGTAATCACGTTCTGCATCTGCATGAATTTGCTCGACTGATTTACCAGAGTTATCTGCAAGGATTTGCTCCAAAGTCTTACGAGTTTTAAGCAAGTGCTCTGCAGCGATTGCCATATCGGTTTGTTGGGTACCACCACCTGTACCACCCATTGGTTGGTGAATCATGTACTCTGCATTTGGAAGCATGAAACGTTTGCCTTTTGCGCCACTTGATGCAATGACAGTCCCCATGGATGCAGCCATCCCCATAACGATTGTTTGGACATCTGCCTTGATAAAGTTCATGGTATCAACGATTGCCAAACCAGCTGAAACAGAGCCCCCAGGTGTGTTGACATAAAGATAAATATCTTTTGTACTATCTTGGGCATCCAAGAAAAGTAATTGGGCGATAACGGAGTTGGCCATGTTGTCTTCAACTGGACCTGTTAGCATGATGATGCGGTCTTTCAGAAGGCGAGAGTAAATGTCATAGGAACGTTCTCCACGGCTTGTTTGTTCAATAACTACAGGAATCATTCATTTCTCCTTTTATGTTGAATTTTCTTAGTCTTACGACTCAATACAGAACTATTATATCTTTTTGGTCAAAAAAGGTCAAATTTTTGCTCTATTCTCTAAACAGAAACAAAAACTCAACCTCCTTTCAAGTTAAAAACGAACTTCTAGTTTCACTATTTACTTTGGGATTTTATTTAGTACCGAACAAGCGGTCTCCAGCATCTCCAAGACCTGGAACGATATAACCGTGTTCGTTCAAGCGTTCATCCAAGGCTGCTGTAAAGATTTCTACATCTGGGTGTGCTTCTTGAAGAGCTTTCACACCTTCTGGAGCAGATACTAGGCAGACAAACTTGATATTTGAAGCACCACGTTTTTTAAGGGAATCTACTGCCAAGATTGCTGAGCCACCAGTTGCCAACATTGGATCAACAACAAAGATTTGACGTTGGTCAATATCCTCAGGCAATTTCACCAAGTATTCAACTGGTTGAAGGGTTTCTTCATCACGGTACATACCAATATGACCAACTTTAGCTGCTGGAACCAAGCTCAAGAGGCCATCTACCATCCCGATACCTGCACGCAAGATTGGGACAATCGCCAATTTTTTACCAGCCAATTGTTTTTGAACGGTCTTTGTGATAGGTGTTTCGATTTCCACGTCTTCAAGTGGAAGATCACGAAGTACTTCATATCCCATCAACATTGCAATCTCATCTACTAGCTCACGAAAAGCTTTTGTAGAAGTGTCTGTACGACGCAAGATAGACAATTTGTGTTGAATGAGTGGATGATTAATGACTTCAATTTTTCCCATTTTCTGAGTTCCTTCTTTCAATTTATTCTTCTTATTATATCAAAAAACGGTTTAAAAAGCTTCCTAAACTATTTATTTTAATTAATTTTTAAATCAAATCTGCCTCTTGAAGAGCTGCCTGAACAGTCTCTAATGGTAAATGGGTCAACTCGGTGCCTTTTTCTTGATAAAGGTACTGGGCATAGTCATCCATTCGGTACTGGTTGATATAAACCACGCGCTTACAACCAACTTGTAGCAATTGTTTGGTGCAGTTCAGACAAGGGAAATGGGTCACATAGGCTGTAAATCCTCTGGGAACCCCTCGCTCAGCCCCTTGGAGAATAGCATTAACCTCGGCGTGAAGGGTTCGAACACAGTGACCTTCAATGACCAGACATTCATGGTCAATACAGTGTTCCGTTCCTGATACGGAACCATTGTAGCCTGTTGAAATGACTTTATTGTCCTTAACGAGGACAGCTCCCACCTTGGCACGTTTGCAGGTCGAACGATTGGCAATCAGTAAAGCCTGGGCTGCAAAGTACTCATCCCAAGCCAGTCTTTTTTCTGTCATAAGTCTTCTCCTTTTCCTCTATTTTTTGAAAAATGGCAAGCGTAAATCTGCAATCTTTTCAGCCGGAACCTTCATGCCATCCTTGATCCATTTGAGCAGAACCGATACGATGGCAGAACTCCAAAAGGAATGAAGGTAGCTGCTAACGCCTTTTGACTTTCCGTGGTATTTTTCTAGAAATTCCTGCATGGCTTGGACAAAAATCTTTTCCAAATGGTAGTCCAGAGCAAGTTGGATAACTTTGGCTTCTTTCTTGGCTGCGCGGAAAAGGTGTACCCAGACTAGATAAAGGTCTGTTTTAACATCGTAGTGGCTCAACTGTTCCATAATGTTATGGACACTGCGTTTAAAAACACTTTCCAAAATCTCTTCTTTGGAGTCATAGTTACGATAGAAGGCAGCACGAGAGACGCCCGCCCGTTTGACCAGCTCCGAAATGCTGATCTTGGCCAAGTCTTTTTTCTCTAGAAGTTGCAAAAGAGCCGTCTCGATTGCTTCTCTGGTTAAAAAATTGGATTCTTGATTTGATTTTCTGAGATTTTCAAGAGATTTTTCAGATATTTTACGTTCAGACATAACAATTTCTTTCTACTTGTGACAACAGAGAGGTGGTACTTTTGTTTCAAGGGCTTTCATGATATAATTGTAAAAAAAGACAGAACCTTTGTCAATGTATAAGTGACAAAGATGGAGAATTTCTATGACTTGGAAGATTGTAGCTGACTCTGGTTGTGATTATCGTCAACTGGCAACTCCTGCTATCGATACTGAATTTGTGAGTGTTCCTTTAACCATTCAAGTAGCTGATCAGGTCTTTATCGATGATGCCAATCTTGACATTGACCACATGATGAAAACCATGTATGCGACTTCTGAGGCTTCAAAATCAGCCTGTCCTAGCCCTGATGATTACTTACGTGCATTTGAAGGTGCTAAGCATATCTTTGTCGTTACCATTACTGGTACTCTTTCAGGTAGCCATAATAGTGCACAGCTCGCTAAGAATATCTATCTGGAAGAACACCATGACACTCAGATTCATGTAATCGATACTTTGTCTGCAGGTGGTGAAGTTGACTTGATTGTCGAGAAAATCAATAGCTTGATTGATCAAGGACTTTCTTATGAGGAAATTGTTGAAGCTATCACAGCCTACCAAGAAAAAACGAAGTTGCTCTTTGTCCTTGCTAAAGTCGATAACTTGGTCAAAAATGGTCGTTTGAGTAAGCTTATCGGTACTGTCGTTGGCCTTCTCAACATCCGTATGGTTGGGGAAGCAAGTGAAACTGGAACCCTAGAACTGCTCCAAAAAGCTCGTGGACCCAAAAAATCCCTTCAAGCAGCCTATGAAGAACTCATCAAGGCTGGTTATGCTGGTGGCCGTATCGTCATGGCTCATCGCAGCAATGATAAATTCTGTCAGCAATTGTCAGAACGCTTGCTGGAAACATTCCCACAAGCTGAAATTAAGATTCTTCCAACATCTGGTCTCTGCAGTTTTTATGCAGAAGATGGCGGTTTGTTGATGGGATATGAAATTAACTAAGATTATGAGCAACAAGAGATGCCAAGCATCTCTTATTTTTTATGGTACAATAGAGCTATGAAACATTTTGATACTATTGTCATTGGTGGGGGACCTGCTGGCATGATGGCTACGATTTCCAGTAGCTTTTATGGTCAGAAAACTCTTCTCATCGAAAAAAATCGGAAACTTGGAAAAAAATTAGCTGGGACTGGTGGGGGACGTTGCAATGTGACTAACAACGGAACTCTAGATGACCTACTAGCTGGCATCCCTGGGAACGGACGCTTTCTTTACAGTGTCTTTTCCCAGTTTGATAACCACGATATCATCAACTTTTTCACGGAAAACGGTGTTAAACTAAAGGTTGAGGACCACGGCCGTGTCTTTCCTGCTAGCGACAAATCTCGGACCATTATCGAAGCCTTGGAGAAGAAAATCATTGAACTTGGCGGGCAAATTGCTACTCAAACAGAGATTGTTTCGGTTAAAAAGATAGACGACCAGTTCGTCCTCAAGTCCGCAGACCAAAGCTTCACTTGTGATAAACTCATTGTCACAACTGGTGGAAAATCCTATCCTTCGACTGGTTCGACTGGTTTTGGACATGAGATCGCCCGTCATTTTAAACACTCCATTACTGAGCTTGAGGCTGCTGAGAGTCCTTTGTTGACTGATTTCCCCCATAAGGCCTTGCAGGGAATTTCACTGGACGATGTGACCCTAAGCTACGGCAAGCATGTCATCACTCATGATTTGCTTTTTACCCACTTTGGTTTGTCAGGTCCTGCTGCCCTACGCATGTCTAGCTTTGTCAAGGGCGGAGAGGTTCTCTCACTCGATGTCTTGCCTCAACTTTCTGAGAGCGACTTGTTGGCATTTCTAGAGGAAAATCGAGAAAAATTCTTGAAAAATGCTTTAAAAACTTTGTTGCCAGAACGTTTAGCAGAGTTCTTTGTGCAAGGCTATCCTGACAAAGTTAAACAGCTAACTGAAAAAGAACGCGAGCAACTTGTCCAATCTATCAAGGCTCTCAAAATTCCTGTGACTGGTAAAATGTCATTGGCTAAGTCCTTTGTTACTAAAGGAGGCGTCAGTCTTAAGGAAATCAATCCCAAAACTCTGGAAAGTAAGCTCGTTCCTGGTCTCCACTTTGCTGGCGAGGTACTGGATATCAATGCCCACACGGGTGGCTTTAACATTACTTCTGCCCTCTGCACCGGCTGGGTGGCAGGCTCCAATCCAATAAATACCAAGTAAGAAAGGAAGTCCTTTGGAACATATTATTTTACTGAGAGGCGTTACTCCTAATGGAAAAAATGCTATCCCGAAAATGTCTTATTTGATAGATATTTTGACAGAAGCTGGTTTTCAACACGTTCGAACCTATATTCAAAGTGGGAATATCATTCTTGAGAGTGACTCAGATTTAGAAGAAATACGAGAACGCGTTCATACTTTGATAAAGGAAAAAATTGGGGCCGACTTAAAAATGGTTATCAAGAATAAGAACGATTTTGAAAAGATTGTTCATGAGAATCCATTTAAAGAAGACTATCTTCATGATCGTGTGCATGTAATTCTTTATCAAGGACTTATCCAAAGTCTGCCACTAGAAAAATTGAAAACTGACTACGGCGAGGAAGAAATCTGTGTAGGCGATTACTGTCTCTACCTCTATCTTCCTAGAACTGCAAAACAAAAAAAGCTCAATACTAACTATCTTGAAAAATTGTTTGGCGTGGTTCTGACCATGCGAAAGTTAAACGTCGTGGAAAAGTTACTAACAAAATAGGAAAAACAATATGAACAGGCGAGAATTAGTCGAATTTGTCAATATGTGTATGATTCAAAACGGAGACAAGGTGCTGGTCCAAGACAGAGTTAGCCCTGACTGGCCTGGTATTACTTTTCCTGGCGGGCATGTTGAACGTGGCGAATCCTTTGTCGAAGCTGTCATTCGTGAAGTGAAAGAAGAAACTGGACTAACTATTTCAAAACCCCAACTCTGTGGTATTAAAGACTGGTATGACGACGAGGATTATCGTTATGTCGTCCTATTTTACAAGACCGAACACTTTACTGGTGAGCTACAATCTTCAGACGAAGGAAAGGTATGGTGGGAAGAGTTTGAAAATCTCTCTCAACTAAAACTGGCAACCGATGATATGTCTGATATGCTTCGTGTTTTTTTGGAAGATGATCTCAGTGAATTCTTTTACTACAAAGACGGTGACGACTGGCTTTATGACTTGAAGTAAAAAATAGGCTAGGAAATTCCTAGCCTATTTATTCTGCATTTGTCTGAACGTAAATAGCAATGACATCTGATGTGTATTGAGCTGTTCCAGGTCCAAATTTGTCAATGTTTTCCTTAAACTCTGGGTTGTAGACGTATCCTTTACCGATATGGCCGAAGACTTCAATAGAGCAGTCAAATCCATAAGTACGAATAGCTTGCCAGAGTTTAGCTGCCTCTTCTTGGTTTTCAGCTGCTGTTGCAGGCAGACCATCTTGAAGATTTTGAGCCAAGGCTTGAAAGACTTGGTTAAAGGCGGCCGTAGACTCGTCTTCGCGACCTTTTTGGCGCTCAAGAGCTTGGTCCATGACTTCTTGTCCATATTTCTCTACCGCCTCTTGGTGGTATTTTTGATGATCTTGATAGCTAAATCCAGTGAATTTTTCCTCAATCGTCATTTTTATTTCTCCTTTTTGTTCTTGAATGGTTTTTTGCAAGGTGGAAATCAAGGTATCCAGGTGTTTCCTTTCTCGAGTTAGATAATCCAACTGCCTAGTCAAATGGGGCAATAAATCTGTCCTTTCTTCCTTTAACAGCTCTGCTATTTTTTCTAAAGAAAAGCCTAGATATTTGTAGTACAGAATGACCTGAAGTCGTTCCAAATCCTCCTGACTATAGGTTCGATAGCCGTTTTCCGACTTTAAGGGAACCAAGAGCCCTATCTTATCGTAGTGATGCAGAGTCTTAACAGAGACACCTGAAAGCTGCGCAGCTTCTTTTATATGATACATGATTTCCTCCTTATACTCAATGAAAATCAAAGAGCAAACTAGGAAGCTAGCCGCAAGCTGTACTTGAGTACGGTAAGGCGACGCTGACGTTGTTTGAATTTGATTTTCGAAGAGTATTACATTGATAGTATAACCCCTCCCCCTAGGTCAGAGTCAAGCGTTTTTACGAAAAATTTTTAACTTTTTGAGAAAGGTGTGAAAACTTGAAAATGGTTTTCTTGACAGACCTTAGAAAACATGATAGGATAGTCAAGTCTATCAATCAAACAGAAGGCTCATAAAGAGCCATTGAGAGAGGGCTATTTGACAACTCAAGTAGCCTTTTCTTATTTTAAAAAACGAGATCGGAGTTCAACTATGTCAGAAAAATCGCAATGGGGCTCGAAACTAGGCTTTATCCTAGCATCTGCTGGTTCAGCCATCGGACTTGGAGCCGTTTGGAAATTTCCCTACATGACTGCTGCTAATGGCGGTGGAGGCTTTTTACTAGTCTTTCTTATTTCTACCATTTTAATCGGTTTCCCGCTCCTGCTTGCTGAGTTTGCCCTTGGCCGTAGTGCTGGCGTTTCCGCTATCAAAACCTTTGGAAAACTAGGCAAGAATAACAAGTACAACTTTATCGGTTGGATTGGTGCCTTTGCCCTCTTTATCCTCCTCTCCTTTTACAGTGTCATCGGAGGTTGGATTCTAGTCTATCTAGGAATTGAGTTTGGGAAATTGTTCCAGCTTGGCGGTACGGGTGATTATGCTCAGTTATTTACTTCAATCATTTCAAATCCAGCCATTGCCCTAGGAGCTCAAGCAGCCTTTATCTTGTTGAATATCTTTATTGTATCACGTGGGGTTCAAAAAGGAATTGAAAGAGCCTCGAAAGTCATGATGCCTATGCTCTTTATCATCTTTGTCGTGATCATCGGGCGCTCGCTCAGCTTGCCAAACGCCATGGAAGGGGTTCTCTACTTCCTCAAACCAGACTTTTCAAAACTGACCAGCGCTGGTCTCCTCTATGCTCTGGGACAATCTTTCTTTGCCCTCTCACTAGGGGTTACAGCCATGCTGACCTATGCTTCCTACTTGGACAAGAAAACCAATCTGGTCCAGTCAGGGATTTCCATCGTAGCCATGAACATCTCGGTTTCCATCATGGCGGGACTAGCCATTTTCCCAGCCATGTCAGCTTTCAATATCCAGTCGGAAGGGGGACCAAGCCTGCTCTTTATCGTCTTGCCTCAACTCTTTGACAAGATGCCTTTTGGAACCATTTTCTACATCCTTTTCCTCTTGCTTTTCCTCTTTGCGACGGTCACTTCTTCTGTCGTTATGCTGGAAATCAATGTGGGCAATATCACCAATCAGGACAATCGCAAGCGTGCTAAATGGAGTGCTATTTTAGGAATCTTGACCTTTGTCTTTGGAATTCCTTCAGCTCTATCCTATGGGGTCATGGCGGATGTTCACATTTTTGGGAAGACCTTCTTTGATGCTATGGATTTCTTGGTTTCCAATCTCCTCATGCCATTTGGAGCTCTCTGCCTGTCACTTTTTACAGGCTACATCTTTAAGAAGGCTCATGCTAAGGAGGAACTCCATCTTGATGAAAGAGCATGGAAACAAGGACTTTTCCAAGTCTGGCTTTTCCTCCTTCGTTTCATCATTCCTATTATCATCATTGTGGTTTTTATCGCCCAATTTATGTAATCAAAAAGGACTTGAGTAGTAAACTCAGGCCCTTTCTTTTTTTATGGATGGCTAACAATCAATTCCAAACCTTGCCCTTCTAGGGTCCAAGCTTCAACATCACTTGGTAGGATAAAGTGGCTACCTTTTTGGATTGGATAGTTTTTCCCGTCAATAGTAAGCTGACCTTGACCAGCTAAGACACTAAACAAACTGTAGTCTGCTGTCTTTTTAAAGTCAACTTTTCCAGTGATTTCCCACTTGTAAACTGCGAAGAAGTCATTAGACACAAGGAGAGTGGAACGTAGATCATCTGCTTTGATAGTTACAGGACGGCTATTGGCAGGCTCTCCAATGTTTAAAACATCGATGGATTTTTCAAGGTGAAGTTCACGCAAGTTGCCCTTGTCGTCCTTGCGGTCAAAGTCATAAACACGGTAGGTGGTATCGCTAGACTGCTGGGTTTCAAGAATCAAGATACCCGCCCCGATAGCGTGCATGGTTCCGCTTGGTACATAGAAGAAATCTCCAGCTTTAACTGGAACTTTTGTCAGCAAGGTATCCCAGTTCTTGTCCTCGATTTGCTGGCGGAGTTCTTCTTTTGATTTGGCATTGTGGCCATAGATAATCTCTGAACCTTCGTCTGCTGCGATGATGTACCAACACTCTGTTTTCCCTAACTCGCCTTCGTGCTCTAGTCCATAGGTATCGTCTGGGTGAACTTGGACACTGAGCCAGTCGTTGGCATCGAGAATCTTGGTCAACAGTGGAAACACAGGTTCTGGACGGTTACCAAACAATTCACGGTGTTCCGCATACAAAGTAGCTAGGTCTGTTCCCTCAAAACGCCCATTAGCGACCTTTGAAACTCCATTTGGGTGGGCTGAAATAGCCCAGTATTCTCCGATTTTTTCACTTGGAATGTCGTAGCCAAACTCATCACGTAGCTTGGTTCCACCCCAGATTTTTTCTTGCATAACTGATTGTAAAAATAATGGTTCTGACATCTTGATCTCCTGTCTATTTTTCTCACTTCATTATAGCAAAAAGCCAGGTCTAATTGAACTCTTTTTCACATCTTATAAAGTAGGGAGAAGATTTTATAAAAATAGTGAACAAATGTGCTCTACTTAATACTTGCACCATTGCTGGCAATGACATCCTTGTACCAGTAGAAGGATTTCTTCTTGCTCCGTTTGAGACTTCCTTGACCTGCATTATCACGATCCACATAGATAAAACCATAACGCTTGTTCATTTCGCCTGTTCCAGCAGAAACCAGATCTATACAACCCCAAGTCGTATAACCAAGCAATTCAACGCCATCTTGGTAAATAGCATCTCGCATAGCCTTGATGTGGGCTTCTAGATAAGCAATCCGATAGTCATCTGCTACGTATCCATTTTCATCTGGCGTGTCCATAGCACCGAGGCCATTTTCTACGATGAACATAGGCTTTTGATAACGATCCCAGATAGCATTGAGGGTGATACGAAGCCCCAGTGGGTCAATCTGCCAACCCCATTCAGAGGATTCTAGATAAGGATTTTTGATAGAGGCAAAGACATTTCCAGCGGTCAGATTCGTCACTTCTGGATCGCCTGAGGCCACTCGACTCGCATAGTAAGAGAAGGAAACAAAATCAACAGTGTGATTCTTCAACAAATCCAAATCCTCTGCCGTCATTTCAATTTCTATCCCCTCACGCTCCCACTGTTTCTTGGCATAGTTTGGGTATTCCCCACGCGCTTGGACGTCAATGAAGAAGTAACTCTTACGGTCTTCCTCCATAGCTGCCCAGTAGTCTCTCGGATGGGCAGTGTTGGGATAGTATTGTCCTGCTGCCAACATACATCCCACCTTGTTTTCTGGATCAATTTCGTGAGCAATTTTAGTCGCCATAGCCGAGGCTACCAGCTCATGGTGGGCTGCTTGGTATTTGATCTGTTCTTGATTTTCTCCTTCTTCAAAACAAATCCCAGCTCCTAAAAAGGGGGCATGCAGAATCATATTGATTTCGTTGAAGGTGAGCCAGTACTTGACCAAGCCCTTGTAACGGGTAAAGAGGGTGTGACAGAGATTTGCGTAAAAGTCCAACATACGACGATTGCGCCAACCACCGTACTCCCTAATTAAGTGCATGGGGCAATCGAAATGCGTGATGGTCACCAGTGGTTCAATTCCATACTTGTGGCATTCCTTAAATAAATCCTCATAAAAAGCTAGACCAACTTCATTTGGCTCTGCTTCGTCACCTTGAGGAAAAATCCGAGTCCAAGCAATGGAAAGTCGATAGGTTTTAAATCCCATTTCTGCAAAAAGCGCAATATCTTCCTTGTAATGATGGTACATATCAATGGCTTCCTTTGCTGGGTAAAAATAGCCCTCCTCAAACGAAAACATCTTTTTCTGACCTGTAATAATAGCCTCACGGTCTGGACCAATCGGTACCACATCCACATTAGCAAGACCACGGCCATCTTGATTATAAGCACCCTCACATTGATTAGCTGCCGTAGCACCACCCCAGAGGAATCCTTCTGGAAATTGTAGTATTTCTGTCATCACTTTACCTCGATTGATTTATTACTTCTATTATACTAAAAAGGAGGCAAAAAGTTTGGAACCCTCTGGATAATAATAGCACTAAACTTACTTTTATATATACGAAAAAAAGACTGAAACCAGTCTTCTTTTTAAATCAAAGCTGTGATAGCCGTTACTAGGCCAAAAACGATACCTGGTGCATTAGCAGCCGCAAGTGGAATATCTCTTTCTTTCTTGAAAAGACCGTAGTAAACCCAGAGACTACAGTTGATGGCTGCAACCAAGGGCTGGATAAAGTTCCCTTTTTGACCAGCCAGGTTGTTCATAATTTGTGGGAAGTAAGACACATACATCATAACAGACATAAAGGTCGCTACCCAACCTAAAATTTTCATTTGTTTTTCAGACATTTTCAAAACCTCTTTCATTTTTACTGAATCTTATTTTAAAATATTCTTTCAAAACAATCAAGTCTTTAAAACTTTTGTTATAAAGATATAAACTATCACAATCTTGTTATAAGAAAGAGGGAACAGAAAAAAGACCGAATTGCTCCGTTCTGTTTACTCAATCAAATATTAGAAAATGAATACTCCTTTTCAATGAATCGATTGATTGATGGTAAATAAGCCGTTAGAAATTATTGACAGTATCGAAATTTTCTAGTAAAATGAATTTTGTTAATACCTAAATGGTGTGTAGTTTTCTATCAACATAGTCAGGAGAAAAGGAACTTATGCTAAAAAAATTTAATGAATTGTCACTGAAAGATAAGGCTTATCTAATTGGCGGTTTGAGCTTATTAGTCATTGTGATCTCATTTGGTCTACTCAATCGTCAAACAGTAACTGTCAGTCTTGTCTTTACACAACTATCTGCTCCCTTGATTTTGGTGATTTTTACTTGTCTAGTAATCGGGATCATTGCTGGTAGTGCTATTGGTATTAGCTATCACCATAACAAGACTCAAGATCTGAGAAGCCGCATTGCTGAAGCAGAAGCGACTATCAATATAAAAGACAGGGAGCTTGTCCAGTACGAGGAACAGGTGCAACAATTAAAACAGGAAGCCAAACAATAAGTGTAGAAATCATAACCACCCGTGAAAACGGGTGGTTTTTTGTCTCGCACCTAACGGAGCGAGACGGACTGAAAGTCGCATAAATACAAAAAAGATCGAATTGCTCCGATCTTTTTAAGTTTCACTCCAAGAATGTTTAGATAAAAAATTTGATAATAGAATTACCTACTTCATACGATAAAAATCAATCACTAGACCAGCAGGCCCTTTAACTAATAAGGACTCTGTTCCCCAATCCGTTTCACAAAGACCGTGTAAAATCTCGACACCGATCTCTTTTAACCGTTGGTAATTCTGATTTAGATCCTCAATCTCAATATGAAGAATGATTCCTGACTGAAAATCTTCCAAAGGAATCAAATGATTTTGGGACAACATCAGACAGTGACTGCCAATCGTAAACTGAGCAAAACTGTCATCAACATAATCGGACTTTTTATCCAAAATACGCTCCAAGTCAGCACAGACTTGTGGAACATCTGAAACGATAATATCTAATTGATTTAAATTCATTTACTATACTCCATAAAAAGACCGGATTGCTCCGATCTTTTTAAGTTCCACGAAGGAATTATTTAATTGCGCGTGATTGCAAACCTTCTTCTTCCAAGAAGAGACGGAATGGTACGAGTTCTTCTGCTTCGTATTTTTCCTTGAAGGCTTTGATTGCTTCTTCTGAGTGAAGTTTTGGATCCAATTCAAGTACTTCTACTGGAAGTGGACGGTGTTCAGTGATGCGAGCATCGATAACAACAGTTTTACCTTCTTTGCTCAATTTAACAGCTTCTGCAACAACTGCATCGATGTCTTCGATACGGTCAACTGTAAATCCAACAGCTCCTTGAGCTTCAGCGATTTTCGCATAGTCAGCATTAGGGAAGTCACAACCAAACAAGTGTTTGTTTGTGTCTTCGTATTTGTCCTTGATGAAGGCATATTTACCATTTGAGAAGACAACGTTGATAACTGGAAGGTCGTATTGAACGTTTGTGATAACGTCTGGGTAGCACATGTTGAATGCACCGTCACCCATGATGTTCCATACTTGGCGATCTGGATTGTCTTTCTTAGCAGCAATACCACCAGGAAGGGCAATACCCATTGTCGCAAAGAGTGGAGATGTACGCCACATGTTCTTAGGTGTCATGTGAAGGTGACGAGTAGATGTTTGAGTAGTGTCACCTACGTCGATTGAGTAGATAGCGTCTTGATCAGCATGTTTGTTGATTGCATTGTAAACTTGGTACAATTGCAATTCACCCTCAGTTTTACCTTCGAGTTTGTTCATGTAATCACGCCAGTTTTGGTTGTTCTTCACGTTTGCACGCCACCATGGAGTTGATTCAACTGGGTTCACTTTGTCAAGGATTGCTTTCGCTGCTTGACCTGCATCACCAAGAATAGAAGCATCAAGGGCATGTCGTTTACCAAGTTTGTAAGGGTCGATATCGACTTGGATGAATTTTTCAGTGTTCTTGAAGGCTTCGTAAACTTCAGCAAATGGGAAGTTTGAACCAAGGAAAAGAACTGTGTCTGCTTCAAAGACCACTTCGTTGGCTGGTTTCCAACCAACACGGTAAGCAGAACCTGTCAAACCTTCGTAGTTCCATTCGAACGCTTCGAAGTTTTTACCAGTTGTGATGATTGGCGCTTTGATTTTACGTGACAATTCAGTGATTACTTCACCAGCTTTAACACCACCGTAACCAGCGTAGATAACTGGACGTTCAGCGTTGTTCAAAATTTCAACAGCTTTGTCGATTTCAACTTCGTTCAAAGCAGGAGCGATGAATGAACGCTCGTATGAACCTGAACCGTAGTATGAGTTTTCGTCGATTTCTTGGAAACCAAAGTTTACTGGAATTTCAACGACAGCTGGACCTTTTTTAGAAACGGCAGCACGGCAAGCTTCGTCAATCACTTTTGGCAATTGCTCTGCGTAAGCTACACGTTTGTTGTAAACAGCGATACCGTTGTACATTGGGTTTTGGTTCAATTCTTGGAAGGCATCCATGTTCAATTCGTTAACTGGACGTGATCCAAGGATAGCAAGGAATGGAGTGTTATCCATAGCTGCATCGTAAACACCATTGATCAAGTGAGTTGCACCAGGTCCACCTGAACCAACTGCAACACCGATAGATCCGCCAAATTTAGCCTGCATAACCGCTGCAAGAGCACCTGTTTCTTCGTGGCGAACTTGCAAGAAACGGATATCTTTGTCTTCAGCCAAAGCGTCCATAAGTGAGCTGAGTGTTCCTGATGGGATACCGTAGATAGTGTCTACACCCCATGTTTTCAATACGTTGAGCATTGCTGCAGATGCAGTAATTTTCCCTTGAGTCATAATGATAACTCTCCTTCAAATATTTTTAAAACTTGATAAATCCGTTTTCATATACTAATTGGAAACGTTTCAGCAAATTTTTACTCTACTACTTTACCACATTTGTTTTGGGTCTCCTAAGAATGTGCTCAGAAGTTTTTATTCTCTATTACAGTACAGTTTGAAAACGTTTTATACAACTGTTTTATAATAAAAAGCGAGCAAGCTCGCTTTTAGTCTATTTTACTAAAGTTTAGCATGAGTGAACTGGTTAAAACAGATACAGAACTAAAAGCCATGGCTAGACCAGCCAGTTCTGGATTGAGAACGAGACCAATTCCTGAAAAGACTCCTGCTGCAATCGGAATACCAATGAGGTTATAGATAGAAGCCCAGAAAAGATTGAGTAGAATACGATTAAAGGTCTTCTTACTCATATCAAAAGCACGTGCCAATCCTAGTAAATTGTTGGTTGTAAGGACAAGATCTGCTGATTCAATGGCAATATCTGTTCCAGCTCCCATAGCAATCCCCACATCCGCTACACTAAGGGCTGGCGCATCATTGATACCATCTCCGATAAAGGCTACTTTACCAGCCTGTTGAAGTTGATGGATTTCATGCGCTTTTTCTTCTGGCAAAACACCAGCAATGACCTCTTCGATACCAATCTGGTCTGCAATAGCTCGCGCCACTCCAGCATTATCTCCTGTCAACATCACTGTTCGGAGACCACGTTTTTTCAGCTGACTGATGGCAAGCTTGGCATTTTCTTTGGGAATATCTTGCAGGGCAAGCAAGCCTTTGATTTCATTGTCAACAGCCAAGTACACAACTGTCTTAGCTTCTTTTTCCAGTTCTTCTAGTTTTTCCTGATAAGCGCTCGAAATATCCATGCCATCTAGCATTTTAGCATTTCCAAGCAAGACTTGTTTCCCATTGATTTGCCCTGAAACACCTTTTCCGTGTAGGGCTTGGAAATTTTCTACAGGTTGAAGCTCAAGTCCTGCTTCACTCGCTCGCTTGATAATAGCTTGAGCCAGTGGGTGTTGAGAGGCTTCTTCCAAAGAGGCAGCTAAGCCAAGTACTTCTGTCTCGTCGCCAATGATATCAGTGACCACTGGTTTTCCTTCCGTCAAAGTTCCTGTTTTATCAAAGACGAGAGTTTGGACTTTCTGGATTTCCTGTAGGACGGTTCCATTTTTTAGGAGAACCCCCATCTTGGCACTCCGCCCTGTTCCTACCATGAGGGCTGTTGGTGTTGCAAGACCTAGGGCACAAGGGCAAGCGATAATCAAAACTGCCACACCATAAAGTAGAGAGGTCACAAAACTAGCCCCAAGTAAGACAAACCAAATCCAAAAAGTCAAAATCGCTAAAATGACAACTGCTGGGACAAAAATTCCTGAAATCTTATCCGTCAAATCCTGAATCGGTGCACGGCTGGTCTGGGCTTTCTTCACAAAGTCCACAATCTGAGCCAAGACAGTCTCTGAACCAACTTTTTCTGCTTTAAAAACCAGTGTTCCACTATTATTGATAGTGGAGCCAATCACAGTATCTCCAACTGTTTTGTCTACCGGCAGGCTCTCACCTGTCACCATGGATTCATCAATACTGGAGACACCTTCGACAACAACACCATCAACCGCGATCTTTTCACCGGGACGCACTCGAATCAGGTCACCTACCTTGACTTGCTCCAAGGGAACTTGGACATAGCTATCCTCACGCAAGACTTCTGCTGTTTTAGCCTGCAAATCTAGTAATTTCTCCACAGCTTGAGAAGTGTTTTTTCGCATTTTTTCCTCAAAAACCGCCCCCAAAAGAACGAAGAAGAGGATAAATCCAGCACTTTCAAAGTAAACAGGGAGACCAGCAAAGAGAGCAACTAGACTATAGAGATAGGCTACTAGGGTTCCCAGTGCCACCAAGGTATCCATGTTGGCATTGTGCTTTTTAAAACTAGCCCAAGCACTTTGGATATAAGGACCACCGGCCACTAGCATGATAGGCGTCGTGGCTAAAAAGGTGCCCCAATGCATGACTGGATGACTGATAGTCCCTGTCAACATCCCAATCATGAGAATAACTAGCGGCACAGTAAAGATACTGGTAATCCAAAAACGTTGCAAAAGTGACAAAGATTTTCGCGTCTTCTCAACTACGATATAACTCCCCTTTTGCATCTTCATGCCACATGAAAATTCATGTTGCCCCAACTCTTGAGGCGTAAAACGAATTGTCTTCTCCTCGTCCACGCCGATTGGTTCCAAGATACCTTCTTCTTCAAAAAGGATTTCTTTGTAACAGTTTGATGGCGTCACACGATGAAAAGTTATCTCAGCCGGAATCCCTTTTTGAAGCTGAATATGAGCTGGATGATAGCCTTTTTCAGCTCGGATACGGATTTTTTGAATGCCATTTTCTAGGCTTGCTTTCACAATTTCTGTCATAGTCTCCTCCTACTCTACAATCATCTTGCCGTGCATCATGTTCATACCACATGCAAAGCCAAACTCTCCAGTCTGCTCAGGTGTGATTTCCACTACATACTCTTCACCCATAGGAAGATCCGCATGCACACCAAAATCTGGAAAGACGATCTGATCTAGACAGGGTGAAGGGTCCTTGCGGTCAAAGACAATGCGGGCTGGCACTGATTTTTTAAGAATAATCAACTCAGGCGTATAGCCCCCCATGACTTCCACTCGGATCTCTTGGTAACCCTTTTTTTGCTGGGCCTTTTGTCCAGATTTTTCAGGCTTTTTGAAAAACCAAAACAAGATAAACGCGATAAGGGCAATACAAATAATGGTTACAATACTATTTAACATGACGTCTCCTTTACATACAATTACATCTTACTTCTGTTACAGCGCTTGATTTCTTCTTAGAAATCACAGCTTCTAAGTCTTCCAAGTCAGCCAAAGTGAAATCACATTCCACAATCAAATCAGCCAACAAGTTCTTAATCCTACGAGAACAAACCTTGTCTTTGATATCTTGGACAAGCAAGTCTCGACTCTGGTCCAGAGTTAAAAGGGCTGAATAGACAAAGAACTTGCCTTCTTTTTTCCTTGTCAGACACTCTTTCTCAACTAAACGAGCCAAAAGAGTTTGAATGGTCGACTTGGACCAGTCGAACCGCTCCGCCAGAACCCTGATCAAATCCGTACTGGTCTGCTCTCCTTGCATCCAAATAATCTTCATGACCTGCCATTCTGCATCTGAAATCTGCATCATCACACCTCCTAAATCTACATTTGTCGATTACAGTTATTAGTATACTCTCAAAATCTACATTTGTCAACTATAATTTTTATTATTTTTTCGAAAAATAGAATTCTAATCCTGTAACGAGAGATTTGCAGTCAAATTTCACTATATAAACTATAAAAATATGCTATACTGTAGAAAAAAGAAAACAACCACTAGGGGTGCGTAAAGCTGAGATTAACGACTGTTATATCCCTTTGACTCAATCTAGGTAATGCTAGCTGATGGAAGTGGAAATGATAATGAGGACTAGCTAGTCTTCTATTGCTTTCCTCAAACAGACTAGCTTGTTCTTGAGAATACAAACTTCAGTTGGTTGGGAGGTTTTAGATGACTTATTTACCCGTTGCTCTATCCATTGCAGGAACTGACCCTAGTGGCGGTGCTGGCATTATGGCTGATTTGAAGTCATTCCAAGCGAGAGATGTCTATGGAATGGCCGTTGTGACCAGCCTTGTCGCTCAAAATACCAGAGGCGTTCAATTAATCGAGCACGTCTCCAACCAAATGCTGGAAGCTCAATTGGAGAGTGTCTTTTCGGATATCAAACCTCAGGCTGTGAAAACTGGTATGTTGGCAACTACTGAGATCATGGAGATCATCCAACCCTACCTTAAAAAGCTGGATTGTCCCTATGTGCTGGACCCTGTTATGGTCGCTACAAGTGGGGACACCCTGATAGATACTAGTGCGAGAAGCTACCTAAAAACAAACTTGCTTCCCCTTGCTACCATCATCACCCCCAATCTTCCTGAGGCAGAAGAGATTGTTGGTTTTTCAATCCATGATCCAGAAGACATGCAACGTGCTGGTCGCCTGATTTTAAAAGAATTTGGCCCTCAGTCTGTAGTTATCAAAGGTGGTCATCTTGAAGGTGGTGCTAAGGATTTCCTCTTTACCAAAGAGGAGCAATTTGTCTGGAAAAGTCCACGAATTCAAACCTGTCACACCCATGGTACTGGATGTACTTTTGCTGCAGTGATTACGGCTGAACTAGCCAAGGGAAAAACCCTTTATCAAGCAGTCGATAAAGCCAAGGCCTTTATCACAAAAGCCATCCAAGACGCACCTCAACTCGGTCATGGTTCTGGCCCAGTCAACCATACAAGTTTTAAAGATTAAGAAAAACTCTCTAGTTCCCACTTTAAGGGAATTAGAGAGTTTTTGATTAGGAAATCATGTCATCCAGCTTTGTTAAAAAAGCTTGCGTTTTTGCCTCAATATCTTCTGCCTGCATCAAATCACGGACAACGGCAACCCCTGCTATGCCAGTGCCAATAAGCTGGTCAATATTCTCTGACGTCAAGCCTCCGATAGCAACCACTGGAATGGCGACCGTTTGGCAAATGGTTTTCAAGGTTGAAATCAAGGTGATAGGTGCATTTTCTTTAGTAGTTGTCGGGAAAATAGCTCCTGTTCCCAAGTAATCCGCACCTCCTTCTTCTGCCTCGAGGGCTCTTTTTACTGTTTTAGCTGTGACACCGAGGATTTTGTCAGGACCCAAGACTTGGCGGGCAACCGAAACTGGTAGTTCATCGTCTCCGATATGTAGACCTGCAGCATCAACCGCAAGACAAACATCCAATCGATCATCGATAATTAAGGGGACCTGATAGGCATCGGTTATTTCCTTGACTTGTTTTGCCAGTTGATAGTATTGGTTGGTTGTGAGATTTTTTTCTCGTAGTTGGATAATGGTAACACCTGAACGGCAGGCCGTCTCAACTTTTTCAAGAAAGTTTTCCAAGGAATCTTGGTAGCGATTGGTTACTAGATATAGTCTAAGTGCTTCTCTATTCATAAATATCTCCTTTGATGGCTTTTAGCCAATTTTCATCTCTTTTTAGAAGAGAGAGCTGATTGAGAACTTGGTAACGAAATTCTTCCAATCCCATTCCTTGGACAAGAATTCTCTCAGCAGCGATATTGAGATAAGAGACCGCTAGGCAAGAAGCTTCAAAGGCAGTCTTTCCTTGACTGAGAAAAACGGCTGTCAAGGCTCCAACCAGGTCTCCTGTCCCTGTTATCCAGTCCAATTCTGCACAGCCATTTCCCAATATTGCAACCTGATTCTCCGAAACAATGAGGTCCTTGGGTCCAGTGACTAAGAATGACATGCCAGGATAAAGCTGACACCAGTCTCTCAAGACTTGAAGCAAATCCTCAGTTTCTTGATCTTTAGCACTAGCATCGACCCCGACTCCGTGGTGTTTTAAACCAACAAGACTTCGGATTTCTGACATATTTCCTTTAAGGACTGTGGGCTTGTATTCTAAAAGATCTCTAACTAGTCCCTTACGAATGGGAGATGCTGCTACGCCAACCGCATCTACTACCATTGGGAGACAAGCTTGAGCTGCATAAGAAGCTGCCATACGGATTGCTTTCTCCTTCTCAGCTGACAAATGCCCCAAATTGATGAAGAGAGCTTGACTTTGTTTGGTAAAATCAAGGACCTCACGGGGATCATCTGCCATGACAGGTTTAGATCCCAGAGCCAAAATGCCATTGGCCAGCATCTCGCAGGAAATCTCATTGGTGATGCAGTGAATTAAGGAGCTGGAGGTTAGAGGAAAGGGATTTGTAAATTCCTGCATCAGTCTATCCTTTCACCAAAGAAATATCCTTGTACTTTTTTAAAGAATTCCTGCTTGATTAAAAATCGAAAGGCAAGAAAAGCTATGGCTGTACCGATCAAGGTTGCTCCGAAAAATCGAGGAGTGTAGATAAACCAGCTGAGCTTGGCCGCAGATCCCGTAAAGAGAACCATGACAGGATAGGAAACAATAGAACCGATAATCCCTGTTCCCAAGATTTCTCCTAGGGCAGAATAATGAAATTTTCGACCGTACTTATAAAAGAGACCTGCAAGGAGGGCTCCAAAAGTAGCTCCTGTGAGGGCCAAGGGCGGAATACCTTGAGTAGACATACGGATAAAGGCTGTGACTGTAGCCATGACCAAGGCATAAACAGGCCCCATCAAGATTCCTGCAAGAATGTTGACTACACTGGACATCGGTGCCATCCCTTCAATTCGAAAGATGGGCGTAAGAACTACGTCAAGGGCAATCATCATGGATAAAATGGTTAATTTGTGAACTTGTAGTTGGTGGTTTCTCATTTTCTATTTCTTCTCTTATTCTAAGGATTGCAAATCACTCGTCCAGGTTTGATGTTGGTAAGCCATCTCCCAAAACTTAGCTTCCATGTGGACACTTCGGTGGAAGGCCTCTAGCATTTTTTGTTTGTCTGTCTCGTTGCTTTCGCGATAGAGCTGATTGACCAGGGCTTCTTCCTCTTTAATCTGCTGTTCTAACTCATCGGTGATATAGGTCTCAATCCACTGTTGATAAAGAGGATTCGGGGATGGTTTGCGATTAAGTGCCTTGCCCAAATCATGGTATAACCAAGGACATGGAAGCAAACTAGCAAAAGCAATGCCCAAGTTTGGCTCTGCAAACTGGCGATAAATATGAGAAATGTAATGATAACAGGTTGGAGCGATTGGATGTTGCTCCATTTCCTGGTCGCTGATTCCTAATTCCATGAAAAATTGTTGGCGGATAAACAACTCACCCTCCACTAGACTCTGGGCATTTTGTTTCAAGAGTCTTTTCATCTCTTGGTTTGAAGTCTTATCAGCCAAGAGGTGATAGGCTTCTGAAAAAGACTTCAGGTAGTAGGCATCCTGAATCAGGTAATAGCGGAAAATAGAAGGTTCTAAATTCCCCTCTTGTAACTGTAAAACAAAGGGGTGATGAAAGGAAGCCTGCCAAGCTTCCTTGGATAATTCCATCGCAATATCTGTAAATTCCATAATAACTCCTTTATAGAAATAGGCTGGTTTGAAGCAATAAAAAGAAAAGTAGGTAGATCAATTTTGTCCTCTGAGAAATATAAAAAGTCCGATAACTATTCTCCAACTGTGCATGCTCGTCATATCCATGCGCAGATAGAGCTCTCAGGTAAAGATGGCGCCACCTAAAGACTGTCATCAGAACCTTACTGTAAATCAGGGGAGACCAAACATGCAATTTTTGACCACGCAATAAGCAAGCTTCCTTGAGGGACTTGATTTCTTGTTGAATGAGGGGAAAGGCATTGAATACCACAATTAAGGCATAGGCCCAAGACCGTGATAACCCCTTTTGAGCCAAGTACAAGAGAAGCTCTTTTAAGGAAATACTGGAAACAAAGACAAGACCGATACAAACCGTCACAAAGGCCCTCGTTCCAAGTATCACTGCCTGCGAAGCATCCCCATGTAACTGTACTGCCCAGTAGTTGGCAAAGGATGGTAAGATGGCGAGCACAAGCATCCAAGCCAACAATTTAAATCGACGGTAGTAGAGCATGAAGAGAATGCAAAATGCGACTACTGAAAGATTAAGAGCAATCGAAGGAATGAAAGATGTTTCCAAGGATAAAATTAGAAAGAAGAGACCGATTATCGGTGTCTGGGTTGCTACTTTGACCATACTACTTCACCTCCCCTTGAGTATTGATACTCCGAGATGTGAGAGGTTTGCTGATGGTCACGTCTTTAATATGACGGAGACCCTCACTAGTCATCTCAATCCAATAATCGACCACAGAAATCAAGGGATCTAAACGATGGCTAATGATCAAAAAACTTCTCCCTTGATTTCTGTCCTCCAGAATCCACTGACAAAAATAGGCGCAGGCTCTATTATCTAAACCAGCAAAAGGTTCATCTAGTAAAATCACAGAAGCCTTGCTGGTCAAGATGGTCAAGAGCTGAAGAATCTTTTGTTGGCCACCACTTAATTGATAGGGACTCTTATCAAGCGCCTGCTCCAGATCAAAATATCGTAAAGCTTGTAGAATCCGCTGATTTCTTTCCGAGTCTGAGCTATCTAATTGAAGTTCCTC
Organism: Streptococcus sp. GMD6S; assembly: GCF_000297015.1. The sequence continues at coordinate 43,272 of NZ_AJRH01000011.1, forward strand.
TCTCAGACTGACTCGGATAAATTGCTTCTCAGCTTCCTGAACGACACCCGTCAGGTCACGATACAGACTCTTTTTCTTTTTTAGGACCGAACCCTTCCAAGTAATGCGCCCTCTATACTTTTGAAATTGAAGAATGGAACGAAAGAGGGTTGATTTCCCAACACCATTATCACCTAGGATACAGGAAATTCCTTGGTAAAACGTGAAATCAGCAATCGAAAAGAGGGGACGATTACCCAGCTCACAAGTCACACGATCCATATGGAATAGTTCTAGGCTAGAGGCAACTTCCTTTGAAGCAACCTGTGTCATCTCAGAGGTAGGGATTTGAAACACTTCCCTCAGTTGCCCGTCTCTTAGCTCCACCATATGGTCAATGTAGGCTCCATAGTCTGATAAATCATGGTCACACAGGATGACTGTCTTCCCATTAGAGGCCAATTCCTTTAGAATCTCTAGGATCTCTATCCTACTTTTGCGGTCAATAGAAGCAAAGGGCTCATCCAAGAGATAGACCCTAGGATTCATGGCAAATAGAACAGCCAGCGCAGCCTTTTGCTTTTCCCCACCTGATAAGTGATGGATGGGACGGTGCAAGATTGCCTCGCAGCGACATTGCTGGACCACCTCGGCTATTTTAGAATCAATCTCCTGAACGGGATGGCCGATATTTTCCAAGGTAAAAATCAGCTCCTCAAACAAGTTCTCCATGGTAAATTGATGATTGGGATTTTGAAAGAGAATGCCAACCGTCTGGACACGTTCGACGATAGAAAGCTGACTGACCTGGTTTCCATCTATCAGGACTTGACCACTATAGGGCAAGGAAGTGACCTGGGCAATGATTTGAAAGAGACTGGATTTTCCTGAACCACTGCTCCCAACTAACAAGGTAAAAGCTTGCGCGTGAAAAGTAAAATCAATCGGCTCCGAAAAGATTGGGGACTGAATCTCCCGTAGTTCCAGCCCCATCTACGCCTTTCCTCCAGCCGCAAACTGATGATAGAGTTTGACAATGGCACGAACCAAGATGGCACAGAAGAAAAAGACGGAAATAAAACGCACCACAAGCAAGGAAAGGACAAAAGGAAGGGAAAAGGCGTAGTAACCTAACTTAATGTATTCATAGACAAAGCTAAAAAGCGTAATCCCAATACTATTAGCAGTTAGAGAGAGCCAACTTTCATAGCGATTCTTGGTTACGAGAAAACCAAATTCACTTCCCAAGCCTTGAACCAAGCCAGACAAAAGAGCGCCTAGGCCGAATTGGCTACCATAAAGGACTTCAGCAAGCGCAGCGAGCACTTCTCCAATCGTTGCACTTCCGATTCTTGGAACAAAGATAGCCGCAATGGGCGCAGCCATACACCAGAGACCAAAGAGGATTTCATTGGCAAAGGCCTGCAAACCAAGAGGGGCCAAGATTAGGGTGAGGATATCAAATAGATAACCCGAACCCACAAAAACGCCACCAAAAAAGATAGACAAGAAAGCAAGCAAGATAACATCTTTTAACTGCCATTTTTTCAACATAAAAAACTCCTTTTTTAAAGAAAAGTGGGGCATTCAAGGAGAGCTACCGAAAAGCTCGTCGTCAGGCCTATCCTCTTTTGATAAACAAAAAAACTCCAATTACAAACGAGAATTAGAGTTTAGCTTACAAGATTAGACAGTTCTTTTCGACATACGAAAAAAACCTTTTCACATTTCCCTTCGCCAGTCTTAACTGTATCAGGTTCAATGGGTATCATCTCAGCCTAAAGCACCCCAAATGTCTTTATTAT
>NZ_AJRH01000012.1:0-44198 GCF_000297015.1 Streptococcus sp. GMD6S
GCAACCGAAGGAAGTACGATCGATATAAACGAAAATGGTCTCATCATCAACGGTTCTCCTCAACAAGAGCAGGATATCTACAAAGAAACGCTGCTCTATAAGGAAGGGGCTACCTTCCCAATGAAAGTCCCAGCAGGACAACTCTTTGTCCTCGGAGACAATCGAACAACGGCTGTAGATAGCCGTGCTTTTGGAACCATTCCTATACAGGATACCCATGGCAAGGTGGTAACAGTCCTAAGGCGACGGGGCTTTTGATGACAATTTATGAAAAAAGAAATTAAAAAATAAAAGGAATAATCATGAAAAAAACATTTTTGAAAAAATTAGTTACTGCAAGTATTGCAGCTGTAACCGCCTTGTCGGTCTTTAGAGGAGTGCCAACATTTGCGGATGATAATGATGTGGCGACTGCCAAAGCAACTGGTGAAACAAGTGCAAAAGTTTCTATTAATAAGGTGTTGAACATTGCTGAAGGAATTACAACACCTGAAGCAACTTTTACATTTACTTTCACCCCTAAAACTGGTACATCATCAAATGGTGCACCCTATGAAACAATTGATTCTTCTAATGGTCAAATTACAGATAAAAATGTATCTTATTCTGGAACAGACGTTTTAGCAACTGGCCAAACTAACATTAAGAAAGATACCGGCGATATTTTTAGAGAAGTGAACTATACACATGCTGGTGAATATGTCTATACTGTTGCTGAAAAACAAAATGTTGGTTGGAAAGTTATTCAAAAAAATGGTTCACCTATTGATTTTATGACATATGATAATCGCAACTATGAAATGCACGTTATTGTTAAGAACAAAACTACAGGAGGAACATATATTTCTTCTGTGTATTTTAAACAAGTATCCCCAAGTGTGAATGGTAAAGTAAAACCATCTGAAAGTGGAACTACTTACAAATATGATCTTTTCACTAACATTTATCGTAAAAATGCTGGTAAAATTACAGATCCAAATGAACCAAACCCTAATAAACCAAATGTTTCAAAAGTTGACCCAAATGCTAAATCTTTAGTAATTAAAAAAGTTGTATCAGGTGCTACTGCAGATAAATCAAAAGATTTCACTTTCAAGCTTACTTTCACAAAAGCATCTACAGAAACTTCACAATCAATCACTGGTAAAATCGGTGAAACCTCAAAAACATTTGTCTATGGTCAAGAAACGACTATAACACTACGTCACGATCAATCTTTAGTGTTTGACACAATTCCTGCTGGTACTCGTTATAAATTGGTTGAAACTGGATCTCAAGGTTACACAGCTTCAGCTGCATATAAGGAGAACGGAGCATCAAAAAATCAAGCTGGTACAGTTTCTACAAATTTCACTCAAGATAGTATCCTTATTGGTGAAAAACCAAACGATAACACTATCACAAATAGCTTACCAGACGTTACCCCTACTGGTCTCTTGATTGACAACCTTCCTTTCATCTTGATGATTGGTCTTGGTTTGGCTGGATTTGTTGTTTTGTCTAAAAAACGCAGACAAGCTTAAGCAAGTGGTTTGACCGATGAAAATCAAGCGTGAGAAACCCAAAAGGAGTTTGTCTAGGCGTCTGGTCCTTGCTGTAGATGCATTGATGAATCATATCTTGCTCCTCTTGACAGCCTTAGTCTTTCTCTTTGGTTTCTACGCCCTCTGGGATGCCAATCAGGTTTATTCTCAGGCTTCATCAAGTGAGTATGAGGCCTATAGACCTGTTAGTACCAGTGAGAAGGATGAGCTTGCTAGTTTTTCTGGCTTTCACAAGCTACAGCAAGTCAATCCAGAGGTTCTCGGTTGGATCAATGTCTATGGCACCAATATCGACTATCCCTTAGTTCAAGCCAAAGACAATGAAAAATACCTGAACAAGGATTCCAAGGGAGAATTTGCAGCTACAGGGGCTATTTTCCTTGAGGCTCGAAATGAATCCAAGTTCGAAGACTTTAATACCATCATCTACGGACACCATGTAGAAAATGGGGTTATGTTTGGAGATGTAGCAAAGTTTTCTGATAAGGAATTTTTTGACCAGCATCGCTACGGCAGTATTTACTATAATGGCGTTGAAAAAGGTCTTGAAATCTTTGAAATGCTCGAGGTGGACGCCTATGACTTTAACATCTACGATCCAGGTATTAATGGGGATGATCGGCGCCAAGAATATATCGATCACTTACTCTCGGTTGCCATTCACAAACGAGACATTACACTGGGGCCAAATGACCATATCATTCTTCTCAGTACCTGTTTCCTAGACGTAACAAATGGGAGACATATCGTAGTTGCCAAGATTACGGATACAGTTCCAAAGAACACCTTCCATACGAAAAAATCAAAACCATTCCCTTATAGTGTCTTTGATGATTCGTCGCTCGGACGATTTCTCTCATCGATTCCTTTGTGGATATGGTATATCATCTTATTTATCTTGCTCTTGCTATTGATCTTCTTGCTCATCATCCTCTATTTGATCTTGCGTCGTAGAAGAGAAGCAAAGGAAGAAGGAGCAGATACCATTACTGACTAAACTACCAATAAAAGAGAAAGGGATAGCCTCTCTTGCTCTTTTATTTTCAAGGCTAGAAAGGAGAAAGAAGGAAATATGAAAACAAGTACGAGTCACAAGACCATAATGGTCATTCTATCCCTCTTTCTAGTTTTTTTCTGTCTTTTTACAGCTGATAGAGCTCTTGCGAGCGACTACGATCATTATAATCCCATTGAAAAGGATGCCAGCAGTACGGGCTTTGAAACCTTGCAGCACCTCAACAAGGATGTTTGTGGTTGGATTAGCCTTGATGGGACCAAGGTAGACTATCCCCTCTTGCAGAGTCAGGACAATGTCAAATACCTTGACCGCAATGCCTTTGGCGATTATACTGTGTCAGGTTCTATATTCCTAGACTATCGTTTTAACCCAAATTTTACGGACTTTAACACCATCATTTATGGTCACTCCATGGCTTCTGGTGCTATGTTTGGGGAGATTCAAAAATTTGCGGATCAAGATTTTTTTGAAAAGCATCGTTATGGCTCTATCTATTATAACGGCCGTGAACGAGGGCTTGAGATATTTGGAATTTTAGAAGTAGATGCCTATGACGCGGAGATTTACCGAACTTTGAGTTCCAACGATGAGGAACACCACGCCTACTATCAATATTTGCTAAGTAAAGCCAAGTACAAGCGAGATGTTTCGCTGACCTCAACGGACAAGATTGTTTTATTAAGCACCTGTTTCCTTAATATTACCAACGGACGGCATATCCTCTTAGCTAAAATAACGGATGCACCAGTAAAAGCAGCCCAGGATAAAAGTGGGGAAGCAGTAGGGACGCGGTATTTCGATCAAGGCCTACCAACGCATTGGATTTATATACTTGCCTTTCTTCTCCTGATTATCGTTATTTTACTCCTTGTCGTTATCATCCTAATCATAAGGCGAGATAGAAAGACAAAAGAACAAAAGAAATAGTAGACGTCGGAAGCGTTTACTATTTTTTTCTTTCATGATAGAATAGATAGTGAAAATAATATCATAAGGATGATAACATGAAAAAAGCTATATTAATGATGACCTTTGGATCTCCAGAGGAGATTAGTTTTGAAGGAGTAGCAGAATTTTTTACAAATATTCGTCGTGGTGTTAGACCCCAAGACCACGAGATTCAGACTCTCTATGACAACTATGTCCTTATCGGTGGGACGCCCTTGCAGCGGATTACACGTGAGGAGGTTGATTTAGTCAAGGAACGTTTAGGCGAGGAGTACGGTATCTACTTTGCCAATAAGTTTTCTCGGCCCTTTATCCCTGATGTGATCAAGCAGATGGAGTCTGATGGTATTGAAGAATGTATTTGTTTGATTTTGGAACCTCATTATTCCTTTTACTCGGTGATGGGGTATGAAAAGTTTTTGGAAAGTCAGCAGATCCGATTTTTAGTAATTAAGGACTGGTATCAACAACAGCCTTTGCTGGACTTCTGGACAGATGAGATTGAAAAAATTTTACGAAACCATGTGGGAGAAGAATCTTTCAAGGTAATCTTTTCAGCTCACAGTGTTCCCATTTTTGCCTTGGATTATGGAGATCCTTATATCGATCAGATTTTCGATAATAGCAAGCTCATTGCTGAACAACTCGGCCTAACAGCCGACCAGTATACCAATACTTGGCAGAGCGAAAGCGATATTGGAATCCCTTGGATCAAGCCAGATGTCTTAGAATATTTACGAGAACAAAAGCAACATCCAGAGCATTATATTTTTGTCCCGATTAGCTTTATCAGTGAGCACATCGAAGTCTTGTTTGATAACGATGTGGAATGTTATGAGTTGTGTCAAGAATTAGGTGTCACCTACCATCGTCCACCTATGCCCAATACAGATAGCCGTTTAATTGACGCTTTAGTTGCTACTGTACGAGCCAATGAAGACAAAGAATTTAAAGCTTTTCTCCCAGAAGAAGAAACCTTCGATGAGTTAGCGCCTTCGGCAACTACAAAGGACATCATGGAGGAGACAGACGACCTTCAGATGCCAGAATTTGTCAAAAAACTCATTGAGAAAAAAGGCCGTGAAAATGTGAAGATGCCTTACTTGATTAAGAAAATGCTCGAAAAGGCTGGGAAGTTACCAAAAGAGTAAAGAAAAAAGGATTTAGCTTTAAGCTAAATCCTTTATCTGTTTTATTTTTTCTCAAGAAGAGCTTTGATTTCTTGAAGAACTTCAAGTTCAGTTGGAGCAGCAGGTGCTTCCTCAACCACTTCCTCTTTCTTACGAAGGTTTTGCGCTTTTTCCATAGCTTTAATAACGAAGAAAAGCACAGTACCTACAACGAGAAAGTTGATAATAGCACTCAAGAATTTACCATATGTAACACCATTCCATGCAAGCTCAGCGATGTTTTGTACTTTCGCAGCTTCCAAAGCTGGGTTCAATAGAAGTGGAGTGATGATATCGTTAACAAATGAAGTAACGATAGCACCAAATGCAGAGGCAATGATCACACCGACAGCAAGGTCAACGACATTACCACGAAGCAAAAATTCTTTAAGATCCTTTAACATTTTCATAAATTCCTTTCCTAATTTTCTAATTTATTATATCCTAAATTGTGACAAAAAGCAACTTGAACGCTCAAAGTGGTCAGTTGTTCCCTTTAAAAATATAGATTTTACTGAAAATATAGTTTAAAATGATGATCAAGATTTGTGCTAGAATAGTTTCAATCGTATTAACCCTATCTATATTAAATTCGACAAACTGGCCAATAATATCAGGGAAAGTTGTAACAAAGATATAAGTTAAAAGAACGTCAAGACCAAGAGTAGAAAGACGAGCTAAGAAAAACTTAGCCAGGCGGGTTGGCCAATTCCTTCTCTCTTGTTTAAAGACGATTGTATCATTTGTGAGAAAGGCAAAGAGAATCCCGATAATATTTGCGAGGGCAGTTGCGAGGATTTCCTGGTGGCTGATATGGTAAATAACCAAACGTGATACAATAGAAACCAGAGTAGTAGCGCCACCAAAAAAAAGATAGGCAAGGATTTCATTATCAAAGAAAGCTTTTATTTGATTTTTCATGATTTTAGTATAGCATAAAGTCATATATTGTGCTATACTGGTAAGGTTGATAACCTCAACCCTTGGTGCTTAGCTTCTTTCACCAAGCATATTTTACGCGGGAAACCGCTAAAGGAGAAAACATGAAAAAATTAACTGTTCGTGACATGGCAGACATCGCTATCGTTGCTGCGATCTATGTAGTTTTGACTATTACGCCACCAATCAATGTTCTTAGTTTTGGGGCGTATCAGTTCCGTATTTCAGAAATGTTGAATTTCTTGGCCTTTTACAACCCTAAATATATCATCGGTGTGACAATTGGATGTATGATTGCTAATTTATTTAGTAGTTTTGGCCTAATAGATGTCTTTGTCGGTGGAGGTTCTACCCTAGTTTTCCTTAGTCTAGGGGTATGGCTCTTTGCAAAATACAGCAAAGATTACCTCTTTAACGGATTGATTCGAAAAGATCATTTCTTCTTTTCAATCCTCTTCTCCATTTCAATGATTACCATTGCAGCTGAACTCCATATCTTGACAGAAGCTCCCTTCTTCTTCACATGGTTCTCTACTGGAATTGGTGAGTTTGCATCACTTATAGTGGGAGCGATTTTGATTGGTAAATTGGGACAGCGAATCGATCTAACAAAATAAGAAGTTTATAAGCTAGATTCTTGCTAAATCTAGCTTTTTTCATTCCATAAAATTAAAAGAGAGCGCTTGACAAGAACATAGAACTATAGTATACTTTTTAGGTAAGCTGATTTAGCTCAGTTGGCAGAGCGCATCCATGGTAAGGATGAGGTCGCCGGTTCAATCCCGGCAATTAGCATTAAATAGATACAAAAACTCTTATTTACAAGGGTTTTTGTTATGTCTGCCCCAAATTTTTCAAAGATATTTCTTATGCACCTGTATAAATGAAGCAAAGAGTTTTGGCTGTTGACAAAAGTGACTCTATCTAGTAGAATAGTAGATGCGATGAGTCGATAGGCAGTCTTCGGACTGCTATTGAGCATAAGGAGGTCATAACGCAGGAGCGGACCTTGATGAGTTGTGTGAACCTGCTCATCACATGAAGATGCCTCTTAGTCCCTGGTCAATGACTAGGGATTTTTAATTTTCAGAAAATATAACCCAAAAATGCTTTTCAATTTCTGGAAAAAGTAGTATAATACATCTATTATAGAAATTTTTAGAAAATTCCGAAAGAGGTTATTTATGGGATATACAGTTGCTGTAGTCGGCGCGACAGGTGCTGTCGGAGCTCAGATGATAAAAATGTTGGAAGAATCAACACTTCCAATCGATAAAATTCGTTACCTTGCTTCTGCACGTTCAGCAGGCAAGACTTTGAAATTTAAAGACCAAGATATTACGATTGAAGAAACGACTGAGACCGCTTTTGAGGGTGTTGATATTGCACTCTTCTCAGCAGGTGGTTCGACATCAGCTAAGTATGCACCATACGCAGTTCAAGCTGGAGCGGTAGTAGTAGATAACACATCTTATTTCCGTCAAAATCCAGATGTACCATTGGTTGTGCCGGAAGTCAATGCTCACGCACTTGATGCCCACAACGGGATTATTGCTTGCCCTAACTGTTCAACAATCCAAATGATGGTGGCTCTTGAGCCTGTTCGTCAAAAATGGGGCTTGGACCGTATCATCGTTTCAACATACCAAGCAGTCTCTGGTGCTGGTATGGGAGCGATCCTTGAAACACAACGTGAACTTCGTGAAGTCTTGAATGACGGTGTGAATCCACGTGATTTGCATGCGGAAATCTTACCTTCAGGTGGTGACAAGAAACACTATCCTATTGCCTTTAACGCTCTTCCACAAATTGATGTCTTCACTGACAATGATTACACTTACGAAGAGATGAAGATGACTAAGGAAACGAAGAAAATCATGGAAGATGATAGCATCGCAGTGTCTGCAACATGTGTGCGTATTCCTGTCTTGTCTGCTCACTCTGAGTCTGTTTACATTGAAACAAAAGAAGTGGCTCCAATCGAAGAAGTGAAAGCAGCCATCGCAGCCTTTCCAGGTGCTGTTCTCGAGGATGACGTAGCTCATCAAATCTATCCTCAAGCTATCAATGCAGTTGGTTCACGTGATACCTTTGTTGGTCGTATCCGTAAAGACTTGGATGCTGAAAAAGGAATCCACATGTGGGTTGTTTCCGATAACCTTCTTAAAGGTGCTGCTTGGAACTCAGTTCAGATCGCAGAAACACTTCACGAACGTGGATTGGTTCGTCCAACAGCTGATTTGAAATTTGAATTAAAATAGTCATATCGTTTAGGAGTTCAGATGAACTCCTTCTTTGAAATAGAGAGGTGTTTCTCATGTCTTATCAAGATTTAAAAGAGTGTAAAATCATCACAGCCTTTATTACCCCTTTCCATGAGGATGGTTCCATCAACTTTGATGCCATTCCAGCCTTGATTGAGCATTTATTGGCCCATCACACAGACGGCATTCTTCTAGCTGGAACGACTGCTGAGAGTCCAACTTTGACCCACGATGAAGAGTTGGAACTCTTTGAGGCTGTACAAAAGATTATCAATGGACGCGTTCCTTTGATTGCGGGTGTAGGTACCAATGATACGCGCGATTCGATCGAGTTTGTCAAAGAGGTCGCAGACTTTGGTGGTTTTGCTGCTGGGCTTGCAATCGTACCTTACTACAACAAACCTTCTCAAGAAGGCATGTATCAGCACTTTAAAGCGATTGCAGATGCTTCTGACTTACCTATTATCATCTATAACATTCCAGGGCGTGTGGTAGTGGAATTAACTCCAGAAACCATGCTTCGTTTGGCTGACCATCCAAATATTATTGGGGTCAAAGAATGTACAAGTCTGGCTAATATGGCTTACTTGATTGAACACAAGCCAGAAGAGTTCTTGGTCTATACTGGTGAGGACGGAGACGCTTTCCATGCCATGAATCTTGGTGCAGATGGGGTTATTTCTGTTGCCTCCCATACAAATGGAGATGAAATGCACGAAATGTTTACTGCCATTGCAGAAAGCGATATGAAAAAAGCTGCTGCAATTCAGCGTAAATTCATTCCTAAAGTCAACGCCCTCTTCTCTTATCCAAGTCCTGCTCCAGTTAAGGCAGTCCTTAACTATATGGGATTTGAAGCTGGACCAACTCGATTACCTCTAGTTCCAGCACCAGAAGAAGATGCTAAACGCATTATCAAAGTTGTCGTAGATGGCGACTACGAAGCGACTAAGGCAACTGTAACAGGTGTCCTTAGACCAGATTACTAATAAAGACAATAAAATCCATGACCGAATGAACGATCATGGATTTTTCTTATTTTCCTAAACAGAATTGGCTAAAGAGTTGGGTGATGAGTTCATCAGGTGCGGCATCTCCAGTGATTTCTCCGAGAATTTCCCAAGTACGGGTCAAGTCAACTTGAAGCAAATCAACTGGCATACCCAGTTCAAGACCTTCATTAACTGCTTGTAGGCTTTCAACGGCCTTCTCAATCAAGGAAATATGACGGGCATTAGATAGGTAAGTAGCATCTTGCTCGACCAAACCAGCATTTTCAAAGAAGAGGTTGTTAATGCGTTCTTCAATCTTATCGATGTTTCGATTTTTAAGGACTGAAATGCGGATGATATCTTCTGGAAGTTCCTCTGTTTCAATAGCTTCTTGCAGGTCAGTTTTGTTGAGGAGAATGATTCGATTAGTATCTTGGCTGATTTCTAAGAGTTGGCGATCTTGGGCGGTCAGTGGTTCACTGGCATTTAGTACTAGTAGTACCAAGTCAGCTTCCTTGAGGGCTTTTCTAGAACGTTCGACACCGATTTGTTCCACGATGTCATCTGTTTCCCGAATACCAGCTGTATCAATCAATTTGAGAGGAACACCATTGATGTTGACGTATTCTTCGATGACATCACGGGTAGTACCAGCGATGTCTGTAACGATGGCCTTTTCTTCACGCAGGAGGTTGTTGAGCAGGCTCGATTTCCCAACGTTGGGACGACCGATGATGGCAGTTGAAATTCCCTCACGGAGGATTTTACCTCGACGTGCTGTCCTAAGGAGATTAGTTAGCAATTGCTCAAACTCCATAGTTTTCTCACGGACAACTGCAGTAGTGGCTTCCTCAACATCGTCATACTCAGGATAGTCGATATTGACCTCAACTTGGGCAAGTGTATTGAGGATTTCTTGGCGAGTATTATTAATGAGGTCAGAAAGAGAACCGTCCAATTGTTTGACTGCAATATTCATGGCCTTATCTGTCTTAGCACGGATGATGTCCATCACTGCCTCAGCCTGTGTCAAGTCCACACGACCGTTTAGAAAGGCGCGTTTGGTAAATTCACCAGGTTCCGCCAACCGAGCTCCTTCACGGATAGCTAGTTGGAGAATTTCATTGGTCACCGCAATCCCACCGTGGGTGTTAATCTCAATAATGTCCTCTCGAGTGAAGGTCTTTGGAGACTTCATGGCACCAACCATAACCTCGTCCATGACTTTACCAGTTTGAGGGTCAATAATGTGACCATAGTTGAGAGTGTGGCTAGCAACCTTGCTCAAGTCTTTTCCTTTAAAAATCTTTTGGGCAATAGCAAAACTATCTGTTCCGCTCAAGCGGACAATACCAATGGCCCCTTCTCCAAGAGGAGTAGAGATAGCAGCGATGGTATCAAATTCACGTGTAATCATACTAATTCCTTTTGTATTTCTTTTCTTAGGATAGGTATCCAAGCATCTCTTCAAATTGTAACAAAATTAGACTATTTCTTCAATGGATGCTACTTGGAGATTGAAAAAGCCTAAGCAATTCTGCTTAAGCTAGATTATTTGGTGCGCATTTCCCCTTGAGGGAAGTAGGTTCCTTCTGGCATGTCGTTGATGATGACATGAACGGCTGATTGAGGTGCTCCAGTGTTACGGACAACAGCTTCCGTTACTTCCTTAGCAAGAGCTTTCTTTTGCTCGAGCGTGCGTCCTTCAAATAAATCGATGCGTACAAATGGCATAATGGCTTCCTCCACTAGTTTTTGATTTCTTCTATTTTACCACATTTTGCCGTTTAAAGCTTCAGAAAATTATGATATACTAGAATGTAGCAAAAATTTAGAAATGGACGTGAAATAGAAGCATGGCACAGTTGTATTATCGTTATGGGACCATGAACTCTGGTAAGACGATTGAGATTCTCAAGGTGGCCTATAACTACGAGGAGCAAGGAAAGGGAGTTGTGATTATGACTTCGGCTCTGGATACACGTGACGGTGTTGGCTATGTATCTAGTCGAATCGGTATGAAACGCCCAGCCATTGCGATTGAGGAAACGACGGATATCTTTGGTTATATCCGAGACTTACCTGAGAAACCATACTGTGTGCTAGTCGATGAGGCTCAGTTTCTCAAGCGTCACCATGTTTATGACCTTGCTCGTGTTGTTGATGAGTTAGACATACCTGTCATGGCTTTTGGTTTGAAGAATGACTTTCGCAATGAATTGTTCGAAGGTTCCAAATATCTCTTGCTTTTAGCAGATAAGATTGACGAAATCAAGACCATTTGTCAGTATTGTAAGAAAAAGGCGACTATGGTGTTGCGAACTCAAGATGGCGTGCCAGTCTATGATGGAGAACAAATTCAGATCGGTGGAAATGAAACCTATATCTCAGTCTGCCGTAAACATTATTTTGCCCCTGAAATCAATAAGGAGAATGAAGAAAAATGAACATCTATGATCAACTACAAGCTGTAGAAGACCGTTATGAAGAATTAGGAGAATTGCTCAGTGACCCTGATGTGGTATCTGATACCAAACGTTTCATGGAATTGTCCAAAGAAGAGGCTTCCACTCGCGATACGGTAACAGCCTACCGTGAGTACAAACAAGTCCTTCAAAACATCGTTGATGCCGAAGAGATGATTAAGGAGTCAGGCGGAGATGCGGACTTGGAAGAAATGGCCAAGCAAGAATTAAAAGATGCCAAGGCTGAAAAAGAAGAATACGAAGAAAAATTGAAAATCTTGCTCCTTCCAAAGGATCCAAACGATGACAAGAACATCATCCTTGAAATTCGTGGAGCGGCTGGTGGTGACGAAGCGGCACTTTTCGCCGGAGATTTGCTAACTATGTACCAAAAGTATGCGGAAGCCCAAGGCTGGCGCTTTGAAGTCATGGAAGCTTCTATGAATGGTGTCGGTGGTTTCAAGGAAGTGGTTGCTATGGTTTCTGGTCAATCTGTATATTCTAAGCTTAAGTACGAATCAGGTGCCCACCGTGTGCAACGTGTCCCTGTGACAGAAAGCCAAGGTCGTGTCCACACTTCAACTGCGACAGTTCTTGTTATGCCTGAAGTCGAAGAAGTAGAATACGATATTGATCCAAAAGACCTTCGTGTTGATATCTACCACGCATCTGGTGCTGGTGGTCAGAACGTCAATAAGGTTGCGACTGCCGTGCGTATCGTTCACTTGCCAACCAATATCAAGGTTGAGATGCAGGAAGAACGTACCCAGCAGAAAAACCGTGAGAAGGCCATGAAAATCATCCGTGCGCGTGTTGCTGACCACTTTGCACAAATTGCCCAGGATGAACAAGACGCTGAACGTAAGTCTACTATCGGTACTGGTGACCGTTCAGAACGTATTCGTACATATAACTTCCCACAAAACCGTGTCACAGACCACCGTATTGGCTTGACTCTCCAAAAACTAGATACCATCTTGTCTGGTAAATTGGATGAAGTTGTGGATGCCTTGGTTCTTTATGACCAAACACAAAAATTAGAAGAATTAAACAAATAATGAAATTAGCTCAATTATTTTCAGATTTTGAAGAAGAGTTGGTTAGACAAGGAGAGGAAGCTGAAAGCCTCTCTTTTGTCTATCGTAGCCTAAAAAATCTCTCTTTTACGGACTTTGTCTTTGCTCTTCAGCAGGAAGTGACAAAAGAGGAAGAAAATTTTGTAGAAGAAATTTACCAGCAGTTAGTGGCTCACAAACCGGCGCAGTACATCATTGGTCACGCAGATTTCTTTGGAATGCAGTTAAAAGTGGATGAGCGGGTTTTGATTCCTCGTCCAGAAACAGAAGAGTTGGTGGAACTTATCCTAGTCGAAAATCTTGAGGATAAGCTTAAGGTCCTAGATATCGGAACTGGAAGTGGCGCCATAGCTCTCGCATTAGCAAAAAACAGACCAGATTGGTCAGTGACAGCAGCAGATATTTCCCAAGATGCCTTAGAGCTTGCATCAGAGAATGCTAAAAATCAAAATCTTAATATATTTTTTAAAAAATCTGATTGTTTTGCAGAAATTTCTGAAAAATATGATATAATTGTATCCAATCCACCCTATATCTCTCGTGAAGATGAGTCAGAGGTTGGTTTGAATGTTTTGCATTCAGAACCTCATCTAGCTCTCTTTGCAGATGAGGATGGCCTAGCTATTTATCGCAGAATTGCGGAAGATGCAAAAGACTATCTCACAGATGGTGGTAAGATTTACCTTGAAATTGGATACAAGCAAGGTCAAAGTGTTCCTGCGCTTTTTAGGAAATATCTTCCTGAAAAACGAGTACGAACACTCAAAGACCAATTTGGTCAAGATAGGATGGTTGTAGTTGATGATGGACAGGATTAGACAAGAGTTGGAAAAGGGCGGAGCTGTTGTTTTGCCTACAGAGACAGTTTATGGTCTCTTTGCTAAGGCCTTAGACGAAAAAGCTGTCGACCATGTTTACAAACTCAAACGTCGTCCTAGAGATAAGGCACTCAATCTTAATGTCGCTTTTCTAGAGGACATCTTGCACTTTTCAAAGAATCAGCCAACTTATCTACAAAAGCTTGTAGAGGCCTTTTTACCGGGTCCCTTGACCATTATCCTCGAAGCCAATGACCGAGTTCCCTATTGGGTCAACTCTGGTCTTGCAACTGTCGGATTTCGGATGCCGAGTCACCCCATTACACTTGATTTGATTCGAGAGACAGGTCCTTTGATTGGGCCGTCTGCCAATATCTCGGGTCAGGCGAGTGGCGTGACCTTTGCTCAAATTCTAGAGGATTTTGACCAAGAGGTTTTGGGACTGGAGGACGACGCTTTTCTAACTGGACAGGATTCGACGATTTTGGATTTGTCTGGAGACAAGGTGAAAATCTTACGCCAGGGGGCGATTAAGCGAGAAGATATTCTTGCACAGTTGCCAGAGATTTCTTTTGAGGAGGAATGAGATGCTAAGAAATTTGCAAGAAACAGATGTGAATGCTATATGTGAGATTAACCAAGAGGCTTTGGGTTATTCTTTTAGTCCAGAGGACACAGCTAGTCAACTAGCTAAATTATCTCAGGATTCTCATCATTTCCTACTTGGCTATGAGGATGCAGCCAGTCATGTCCTACTTGGCTATGTCCATGCTGAAGTTTATGAATCCCTTTATTCCAAAGTAGGATTTAATATCTTAGGCTTAGCGGTTTCGCCTCAAGCACAAGGGCAAGGTATCGGTAAAAGCTTACTGCAAGGGTTGGATCAAGAAGCAAAAAGACGGGGGTATGGGTTTATCCGCTTAAACTCTGCTGATCATCGTCTGGGAGCTCATGCATTTTATGAAAAAGTTGGTTATACTTGTGATAAAATGCAGAAACGGTTTATTCGCATCTTTTAGTTTATTTTCTTATTGGAAAAACAAACTAAAGGACCAGTCACACTATAAAGGAGAAGACCTATGATTTTTGACAAAGACGATTTTAAAGCATACGATGCTGATCTCTGGAATGCTATTGCCAAAGAAGAAGAACGCCAACAAAACAATATCGAGTTGATTGCTTCGGAAAACGTGGTTTCCAAGGCTGTTATGGCAGCTCAAGGGTCTATCTTGACAAACAAATATGCCGAGGGTTACCCAGGACGCCGTTATTATGGTGGAACTGATGTAGTAGACGTGGTAGAAACTTTAGCTATTGAACGTGCAAAAGAAATTTTCGGTGCTAAATTCGCCAATGTCCAACCTCACTCAGGAAGCCAAGCCAACTGTGCAGCATATATGGCTTTGATTGAGCCAGGTGATACCGTTATGGGGATGGATTTGGCAGCAGGTGGTCACTTGACCCACGGAGCTCCAGTTAGCTTCTCTGGTCAAACCTACAACTTTGTTTCTTACAGTGTGAATCCTGAAACGGAACTTTTGGACTTTGATGCTATCTTGAAACAAGCCCAAGAAGTAAAACCAAAATTAATTGTAGCGGGTGCTTCAGCCTATTCTCAAATTATTGACTTCTCAAAATTCCGTGAAATCGCAGATGCTGTTGGTGCTAAGCTCATGGTCGATATGGCCCATATCGCTGGTTTGGTTGCAGCTGGACTTCATCCAAGCCCAGTGCCATACGCTCATATCACTACAACAACGACCCACAAAACCCTTCGTGGACCTCGTGGTGGCTTGATTTTGACTAATGACGAAGAACTTGCTAAGAAAATCAACTCAGCTATTTTCCCTGGTATTCAAGGTGGTCCTTTGGAGCATGTTGTCGCTGCTAAGGCGGTTTCATTCAAAGAAGTTTTGGATCCAGCCTTCAAGGAATATGCTGCCAATGTCATCAAAAACAGCAAGGCTATGGTTGAAGTCTTCTTGCAAGACCCTGATTTCCGTATCATTTCTGGCGGTACTGAAAATCACCTCTTCCTTGTTGATGTGACTAAGGTTGTAGAAAACGGAAAAGTTGCTCAAAACTTGCTGGATGAAGTCAATATTACCCTAAATAAAAACTCAATTCCATACGAAACCTTGTCACCATTCAAGACAAGTGGAATTCGTATCGGATCTGCAGCCATCACTGCACGTGGATTTGGTGAGGAAGAAAGCCGTAAAGTGGCTGAACTCATCATTAAAACTCTTAAGAATGCAGAAAATGAAGCTGTCTTAGAAGAAGTGAGAAGTGAAGTCAAAGCGTTGACAGATGCCTTCCCACTATACGAGGACTAATACTTTTATGGACATTTATATTAAGAAAGCTATTATCCATCAGTTCAGCCCAGACGATACTGAGTTGTTCTTAGCGGATAAGTTTCTCAATATCACTCCAAAAATCGAAGAATACCTGCGCAAAAAAATTGAACGTGTGTATTCAGATGAAGCTAAGACTGGGATTTTCGAGGAAGAAAATCCCTTCTTCAATCACATCACAGACGATTTGTTGGAGACATCAGTAACACTGGCTAATCTCTGGAAAGAGGAGTTCAGCATTTCTGAAAATCTCAAGACCAATGACTTGGTTTTTGTTCAGTTTTATAAAGAAGGCGTAGAGCATTTCGCTTTCTTGCGAATTGCTCTACGTGAGACCTTGACTCACCTTGGAGGAGAAGTTGATAATCCAATCAAGATGACTCAGAATAACCTGCCTGGATTTGGAACGGGGGCTGATGAGGCTTTGGTCATCAATCTTCAAAGTCGCAAGTACCATTTGATCGAAAAACGAATCAAGTACAACGGGGCTTTCTTGAACTATTTTTCAGACAATCTCTTAAACGTTGCCCCTAAGATTTCGCCAAAAAAATCCATCAAGGAACTGGAAAAAACAGCTCAGAGAATTGCAGAGTCCTTTAACACAGATGATTTTCAATTCCAATCCAAGGTCAAATCAGCGATTTTCAACAATCTTGAAGAAAGCAACGAACTGTCACCTGAGAAATTGGCTAATGACCTTTTTGATAACAACCTGACAGCTCGTCTAAGTTTTATCGACCAAGTCAAGGAAGCTGTACCAGAACCGGTTCAGTTCGATGAAATTGATGCCAGTCGCCAACTCAAGAAATTTGAAAACCAAAAACTTTCCTTGTCAAATGGAATCGAACTTATCGTTCCAAATAATGTATACCAAGACGCGGAGTCTGTTGAATTTATCCAAAACGACAATGGAACCTATTCTATCTTAATCAAAAATATTGAGGATATTCAAAGTAAATAATGTTTAAATTTATAAGAAGAATGCTAGTGCTAGCAGTCCTCCTTTTTGCTGGATACAAAGCCTACCACATTCGTCAGGATGTAAAGCAAGTCATGACCTACCAACCTATGGTTCGGGAAATTCTCAGTGAAAGAGATACTCCAGCCAATGAAGAGTTGGTGCTCGCCATGATTTATACCGAAACCAAAGGAAAAGAAGGCGATGTTATGCAGTCTAGTGAGTCTGCAAGTGGCTCCACCAACACCATCAATGATAATGCCTCTAGCATTCGGCAAGGCATTCAAACTCTTACAGATAACCTTTATCTTGCTCAAAACAAAGGAGTGGATGTCTGGACGGCCGTTCAAGCCTATAATTTTGGACCTGCCTATATAGACTTTATCGCTCAGAATGGTAAGGAAAATACACTAGCATTAGCCAAGCGTTATTCCCGAGAAACGGTCGCTCCTATCCTTGGAAATACCACTGGGAAGACCTATACCTACATCAACCCAATTTCTATCTTTCATGGTGCAGAACTCTATGAAAATGGTGGAAATTATTACTATTCGCGACAGGTACGCTTTAACCTGTACATCATGAAATTCTTTAATTTCTTCTAAGCATCTGGTTTTTCCAGGTGTTTTTCGCTATAAGCTTTCTTTAAGATTGTTTTATTACCCTAGAAAGGTAAAGGAGGGAATATCCCATGAGAAAGAAACTCTTTCTAACAAGCGCTGCAGTTTTGTGGGCAGCAACAGCTATGACGAGTGTCCACGCAGCAACAGATGTTCAAAAAGTAATCGATGAAACCTATGTACAACCTGAATATGTGCTTGGTTCTTCACTAACTGAAGACCAGAAAAATAGAACTCTTAGCAAACTTGGCTATGACGCATCAAAAGACACCAAAGATATCAAAACAATGACACCTGATATCTATTCGAAAATTATGAATGTGGCTAATGATGCTAGTCTACAACTCTATTCATCGGCTAAGATTCAAAAGCTAGGTGACAAATCACCTCTAGAGGTCAAGATTGAAACGCCTGAAAATATCACAAAGGTGACGCAGGATATGTACCGTAATGCAGCAGTGACCCTGGGAGTTGAGCATGCCAAAATCACAGTTGCAGCTCCCATACCAGTTACAGGTGAGAGCGCCCTAGCTGGGATTTACTACTCATTAGAGGCCAATGGTGCTAAAGTACCGCAAGCCAATAAAGACCTAGCCCAAGAAGAACTAAAAGCCTTGTCCGATATCAATGCTGAAAACAAGGACAAGTCAGGCTACGATGCCAATAAGCTCAATGCGGCTATGACAGATATCAAAGCAGGAATCGCAAAGGCAAAAGAAGCCAAAGGAAATCTGACAGAAGAAGATGTCCGAAAAATCGTTGAAGACACTCTAAAAAACTACAAACTCGATCAGGTTATAACAGGAAACCAGGTCAATATCATCATCAATTTTGCGCTCAACCTCTCAAAGAGTGACATCTTGAAAAATGCTGATTTTACTAAAACCCTAAATGATCTCAAACAAAGCATCGTTTCCCAAGCTGGTGATAGTTTTAAAAATATCAACCTCAACTTTGATGCCAATAAAGCGCTAGAAGAGGGGGGCAACTTCTTTAGCTCTCTTTGGCAAGCCATTGTCAACTTCTTCAAGAGTTTTGGTGCTTAGGTCATTTCATGATATAATAGATGGTAACAGAAATGTTGCCGTCTTTTTTTGTCGGCCGATAGAAAGTGAAAAATATGTTAAAGAAAAATGATATTGTAGAAGTTGAAATTGTTGATTTGACTCATGAAGGTGCAGGGGTTGCTAAGATAGAAGGTTTGGTTTTCTTTGTAGAAAATGCTCTACCAACTGAGAAAATCCTCATGCGTGTCCTCAAAATCAATAAAAAGATTGGCTTTGGGAAAGTGGAAGAATACCTTATCCAGTCACCACACCGTAATCAAGATCTAGATCTGGCTTACCTGCGTTCAGGAATTGCGGATCTAGGTCACCTTGCCTATCCAGAGCAGCTCAAGTTTAAAACCAAGCAAGTCAAAGACAGTCTCTACAAGATTGCTGGTATTACAGAAGTAGAGGTCGCTGAAACGCTCGGCATGGAACATCCAGTCAAGTATCGAAATAAGGCACAGGTGCCCGTTCGTCGAGTGAATGGTATCTTGGAAACTGGCTTTTTCCGTAAGAATTCGCACGACCTCATGCCCCTTGAAGATTTCTTTATCCAGGATCCTGTCATTGACCAAGTCATAGTAGCCCTTCGAGATTTGCTTCGTCGTTTTGATTTAAAACCTTATGACGAAAAGGAACAGTCTGGCTTGATTCGAAATCTTGTGGTGCGTCGCGGGCACTATTCCGGACAAATCATGGTTATCTTAGTGACTACACGTCCTAAAATTTTCCGAGTGGAACAGTTGATTGAACAACTTATCAAGCAGTTCCCAGAGATTGTGTCTGTCATGCAAAATATCAATGACCGAAATACCAATGCGATTTTTGGTAAGGAGTGGAAGACTCTTTATGGTCAAGACAATATCACGGACCAGATGTTGGGAAATGACTACCAAATCGCTGGCCCAGCCTTTTACCAGGTCAATACAGAAATGGCAGAAAAACTTTATCAAACAGCTATTGACTTTGCGGAGTTAAGAGAAGATGATGTGGTGATCGATGCCTACTCAGGAATTGGAACCATTGGCTTATCTGTTGCTAAGCATGTCAAGGAAGTCTACGGTGTTGAAGTTATTCCAGAAGCGGTGGAGAATAGCAAAAAGAATGCGGCAATCAACGGGATTGCCAACGTCCACTATGTATGTGACACAGCTGAAAATGCCATGAAGAACTGGCTCAAGGAAGGTATTAAACAAACTCTCATCTTGGTCGACCCACCACGCAAGGGCTTGACCGAAAGCTTTATCGAGGCAAGCAGCCAAACAGGATCTGAACGCATTGCCTATATCTCATGTAATGTAGCAACTATGGCGCGTGATATCAAACTCTACCAAGAATTGGGTTATGAACTGCAGAAAGTACAACCAGTGGATCTATTTCCTCAAACGCATCATGTGGAGGCGGTAGCTCTGCTCGTGAAAGCCTAGAAACCTTTTAGCGAAAGGCTTTATGGAGTTGTAGCGCTCAATGTTATTTGTCAATAGTGGGGATGTATTAGAGTAAGAGTCAAAGTTGATGTAATTGAAATGATATTGATTGATTTGAGTTCGTTTAGATTTTTATTTCCATAAACGGTAGAGCGGGTATTGTATGCGAAGCTAGAATTATTGTTAGGATACTTGCCTACAATAATCCATGGTTTAGTAATGTGGTTATATAAATAACGTTGGATTTTGAATATATAAATGTAATGACTTGATTATTGCAAGTTTTTATGTAAAGATATAGACGTAATACTTTTAGAAGAAAGAGAGATGAAATGTCTAAAGTAAGTTATAGAACCCAATTAGGGGAATGTATAAATGGAGATTCACTACAAGAATTACAAGATTTGGGTGATAATAGTGTAAATTTAGTTGTAACTAGCCCTCCGTTTGCTTTACAACGCAAGAAGGAATATGGGAATGAGTCTCAAGAGAAATATGTAGAATGGTTGGCTCAATTTGCTAAAGTTGTTTTTGATAAGCTAAGGGATGATGGGAGTTTTGTTATTGATATAGGAGGAGCATATGAAAAAGGGGAACCCTCTTATAGTTTATATCAGTTTAGGGCCTTAATTAAATTTTGTGATGAAATAGGGTTTAAATTGGCTCAGCCGTTTTATTGGCATAATCCTTCAGCCTTGCCTTCCCCAATTGAATGGGTCAACAAAAGAAAATTAAGAGCAAAAACATCTGTTAATACAGTATGGTGGTTGTGTAAGGACCCTAGAAAATGTAAAGCAAATGTTAGCAAGGTGCTGAGCCCTTATTCTGATAGAATGAAAAAATTGATCAGTAGGCCAGAAGAGTATATAAAGGGGGCTACTGCAACACGTCCTTCAGGTCATGTTCATAATAAGGAAAGTTGGAGTAGAGATAATGGTGGTGCAATACCTTCAAATCTATTGCAAATACCTAATAGTGAGAGTAACAGTAAGTATTTAAGATATTGTAAAAAATACGGAATAAAAGGACACCCGGCAAGATTCCCTGCTGGACTTCCTGAATTTTTTATAAATTTTTTAACGGACGAGGGGGACTTAGTCATTGATATTTTTGGAGGGAGTAATACAACTGGAATGGTTGCAGAAAACAATAATAGACGTTGGAAAGCTTTTGAATTGTCAAAAGAGTATGCAGCCGCATCAATATTCAGATTTTTAGATGAAGATAATGAAAATGCTGAAAAATATTACCAGCAAATGATAGATGGTAAAACAGTTGAATTATAAAAACCCAATAGATCACTGGGCATTAATCAAAAATGCTGTCAGGATCTATTGGGTTTTCTTCATGAATCGGATAAATCATAGTACCATTTTCGCGAACAAAATTGACGTTAATTTTGGGATTATTAATATCTTTTTGAGTTCTAAGTTTCTCTTCCCATTTTTGGAAATAAGGTTCAAGGTCTCTTGCGTTCATAACATAGATTGCTTCAAGTGTGATTCCATGATAGATTGCAAATGACCATGGTACTCTTCTATATTTTTGAAGAATTTCAGTATTTAAATGATGATTGGTACTAAAACCCGAAGCTGTTGTGTCGAGGTTTATGGACTTCATTTCCCACTCAATTGTGGGATTTCTTCTTGAAGTCGCGTCATTTCCTTCTCTACCTGGTAGAGCATTTAAATAAAGATAAATCAGTTGTTGAACAACTTTGGCGCCATTATCTTGAAAAATATCATCAATTCCGTACTGTTTAGCAAAATCTCGTAATTCTTCTAATTTTGCCCAAAGCCCTTCTATCCGCTCTATCTCTTTTTTATGTTCATTATCAAAAAAAGCCATCGTTCCCTCCTAATAAGTTATTTTTTTCCTTACAAATATGACTAAAATTAATTATATCAGAAATAGTCTATAAAGTATATAGTCTAATTCTAAGACATATTTGAAACAGAATAATTTGATAGCTCAGGTTCTAATTAACTAATTTTTATAATTTAGAGTAATTCTTTTTCGCTTATAATAAAGATGCAGATTTCTGGAAAGGAGGAAAAATGGTCAGAAGGAGTTCTAAGAAATTAACGAAGAAGCAAGAGCGCATCCGTAATGCATTTGAATCCGAAAGAACCGTTGAAGTCATTCCAGCAGTTGTACAGAATGCTAGTTTAGGACAACAGAAAACCCGTGTAGCGGCTTATTGCCGGGTGAGTACCTTTGATGAATCCCAATCAGGTAGTTTTGAACTGCAGAAACAAACTTATCTGGAGCGGATTCAAAACACTCCCAATTGGGAATTGGTAGGCATTTATGCGGATCAGGGTGCATCAGGTACCACCATTAAGAAGCGTGAGCAGTTTCAGAAAATGCTAGAAGACTGCAGGCAAGGGAAAATTGATTTGATATTAGTCAAGAGTATCAGTCGATTTGCCCGGAACCAGCTTGACTTCATTAGCATCTACCGGGAGCTGAAAGCTTTACCTCATCCAGTAGGTATTTTAATAGAAGACATTAATCTAAACACACTGGATACCAAAGGAGAGCTGGTTCTTGGAGTCATGTCTATCGTGGCTCAAGGAGAGAGTGAACAAAAGAGTGCTTCGATTACCTGGTCGATTATTGAGCGTTTCAAACGTGGTATTCCGATTATTCCAACTCATAACCTGCTTGGCTATACCAAGGACAAGTATGGTCAAATCGTGATAGATGATTCGGAAGCCAAGGTAGTAAGGTACATCTACGATTCTTACATGAATGGCAAGACTGCGCGTGAAATTGCTGATGCGTTAATGGAACACCATATTCCAACGGTCACTGGACTTGAAAACTGGTCTACCCTTGCTGTTAATAACATTCTTAGGAATGAGAAGTATAAGGGTGAGATTATCATGCAGAAGACCTATACGGTTGACTGCTTTAGCCACAAGACACGGAAGAATAATGGTGAACGTCCGAAATACCGACTGAGAAATGGAATTCCTTCAATCATATCTGACTCTGACTGGAGTTTAGTACAAGAGCTACTCTCTCAACCGAGAAGAAGAACGAAATCTGCAAAGCTAGCTGTTGTGCCAAAACTCTATGTAAAAAAAGTGAAGTCAGGTATTTTGAAGGATTTTATTGTACTCGATTCTTCATGGAAAAAGAAGGAGATTCGAACTGTATTTAAAGGAGAAGAGTAATGAGATTTTCAGACTACGACCTACAGGTTATTACCATTGAGAAAAATGCCAGTGATTACAGTATGACTGTAAACAAGAACTTTGTGACCTTTAGTAAGGCCATAGCTGCTGAGCTGAATTACCCAAGTCATGTCATTGTGGCCTTCAACAAAGACACAAAAGTCATGGGGATTCAAGTATGTCATGCCAATACCAAGGGTTCCTATGAGTTCTGCAAGTCTAAGAAGATTCGAAAAGGTGTAGTTCAGATGATGAACAAGAATCTGAAAGAAGCTCTCTTGACCATCATGCCAGATTGGGAAAGTAATAAACGCTACAAGGTACCTGGTATTCATATTGCTGAGGATAGGGCCTTTGTCTTTGAGTTAAAAGGCTATGAGGTTCTTGAGGACTTTCGTAAACAGACACACCATGATATGGAGGACTTAGCAAATAGAAAAAACAAGAATCTATAAATTTCCTATTGCTTTTAAAAGTAATGAACTTTATAAAGCTGAAAATCCATTATTATAAAAGAAACAGGTCTAGTATATTCACTTTTCTAGACCTGTTTATCAATATTTGTTTAGAGAAAAATTTATGGCATTTAGTAAACAGTAAAAGTTAGAACGTACAACTATTGTTCATCTTTAAATATTAATGAATAGTGTTCGTTGTATCTCATGAAAGTCGGCTTGTCATCAAGAAGTTTGAATATTTGTAAAGCTTGTTTCATTTTATGCTTTCCTTCAATTTTATTATTTTGTTTCAACTCAAAATATCCTTGGGCATATAGGAAAACAGTTTTCTCATAGTAGCTCAACTCATTCTTTAAAAGCAATTCTATTTCTTGTATTAGAAAGTTGCAATGATTAAATCTATAATTATCAATACTTGCGATTAAGCAGTTCAAAGCAAGTTCTGTAACTAACCTTTTATTCGTTTTACTAACAAAACAGTAAAAATAGTTTTTTACCATTTCCTTTGTCAATAAGAAGAGAGTATCATAATTTAGTGTTCTCACACAATTTCCGAGGAGAATAATTTCATAATAGCCCCACTTTTCAATTTTAAATAAGTAGTCAGATAATTCTAATAATTCATTTTTAGTAGGCTTAGTAGATTTATCAAAAGTATAAATTATAGATTTTATCATTGTCCTTTCTAATGATGAAATTTTGTATGTTACATCTTCATTTAATAATAGCTTTATATTTGAGAATCTTTGTTTAGAGTATTCTTCCTGAATATATTTAATAAGATTAATAAAATTGTTAGGATGATTTTCATTGCTATGAATGGTCAAAAACTCTTCCAGAGTAATATTAAGCTTATCAAGTATATTCATTAGTCTGATGCATGATATTTCAGATTCGCCTCGCTCAAATCTTGAAATTTGAGATTTAGAAAGATATTCATCGGCTATTTTACAGATACTAACTTGTTTACCCTTTCGAACTTCTCTTAGTGTTTTGCCTAAAGATGATTTCATGATATTCCCACTTTCACAACAAAAAAATATTTTGATAAAAAATATTATACAATATCTGGTAATAAAAAGAAAGGACTTAAACCTATGAAAAAAATTTTTTTATTCCTTTTTTTAATATTGGATATTATTATTATCATTGGTATAAATAACCATGTTATGTTACTTTAACAAAACACGTAAAAAAGTATGATAGAGAACTTATGGAGTTCCATATATTATAGGAGTAGGTGTATGCTAGATGATATTGTAATCACAGGGATCGGCATCGTGTCTCCCTTAGGTATCGGAAAAAAAGAATTTTGGAAAAATAGTTTAAATGGGAAATCAGCTATTATACAGAGTAAAGAGATGATGAATGCTGGAATGAAATCATCTACTTATTCAAAAATAAAAGAATTGAATTATGAAAACCATCTTCAAAGTATAGAAGAACAGACATTGAAAAATCAATCGAAATTTGCTAAGAATGCTTATATTGCAGCAAAAGAGGCTATACTTGATGCACAGATAATAAATTATCTTGATAAAGAAAAAGTGGGAATTATCTCTAGCTCAGCGATTGGAGGAACACCTGAAATTCAAGAAATTTATGAAGAAATAACACAAGGAGGTATAGATGATATAGAGTACAAAAATGTAGGAGATAAATTTTACAATAATGGGATGTTTAATTATCCAGCTACTGAAATATCTAAAATATTTGGCTTTAATGGGATTTGCGTGTCCCTTTCCACAGGTTGTACAGCAGGTTTGGATGCTTTAATAACTGGAATTCAGTTATTAGAGAGTAATGAATTAGATATAGCAATTGTGGGAGCATCAGAAGCGCCTTTATGCACTTTGACCTATTCAACATTAAATGCTATCGGAGCTTTATCAAAATGGGAAGGTGAACCTAGTGAATCATCTAGACCCTTTGATAAAAAAAGGTGCGGATTTGTTATAAGTGAGTCATCCGTTTATCTAGTTTTGGAAAAGAAGAAACTAGCTGAAAAAAGGGAAAGAAGTATTTATGGCTATCTAAAAGGAGTAGCGAGTCTTTGTAATGCGAATCATATGACCGATTTAAAAGATTCAGAAGCTTTATCAGAAACCATACGACAAGCAATACAAAGAAGTGGATTAAATCTTAATGGTATTGATTATATCAATGCTCATGGTAGTTCGACACAACAGAATGACAAATGTGAAAGCGAGGCATTTCACAATGTATTTGGTAGTTTAATAGATGAAATTCCAGTAAGTTCCACTAAATCCATGATGGGACATCCATTATCTAGTGCGAGCCTAGTTGCCTTAGTCAGTACAATAGGGGCAATTCAGAATTCAATAGTTCCACCAAATATAAATTACGAATACCCTGATCACGAATGCGAATTAAATATTACCTTAAAACCAACAAATAAAATAATTAATACTGCATTGGTTACTGCAAGTGGTTTTGGAGGTATACATTCTGCCTGTATAATTGGGAAATGAGGAATTGAAATGACCACGAGAGTTGTTATAACAGGAAGAGGGATTGTCAATCCCTTAGGAAATAAAATATCAAAATTCAAGCATAATTTATATTCACTGCAAAATGGTATAAAAAAAATAGAGAGGTATGACACTTCCAAAAATAGAATTAAAGTTGCAGGAATTATTGATAATTTTGACGAATCGGTAATTTCTAGAAGAGTTAATCACAAAATTGATACTTTTATTAGATATGCAGTATATGCAGCTCAACAAGCTATGGAGGATAGCGGATTTAAAGAGTGTAGTAATTACAACTCATATAGGACAGGTGTTTTTGTCGGGAATAATTCAGGAGGATGGGACATTTCTGAAAGAGGATTCAAAGAATTGTACATAGATGGAGCTGAATTTGTTAACCCGTGGCAGGCAACGGCTTGGTTTCCTGCGGCAGCTCAGGGATATATCACAATACTTAACAAAATCCATGGTTATTCTAAGAGTTTTGTTGCAGACAGAGCAAGTGGTGCGATGAGCCTAAAATTTGCATATGAATCAATTAAATCTGGTTTTAATGATGTTGTTGTTTGTGGAGGTACTGAGGCTCCTATTACTAAACTAGCTACAGTTTGCTATTCGCAAACAAAAGATTTATATGAAAGTGAGGAAGCAGTGTACTATTCTCTCTATAATAGAGGGAATGGAATCGTACTAGGTGAAGGGAGTAGTTTTTTAGTACTTGAGGAATTGGAACATGCTTTAAGTAGGGGGGCTAAAATATATGGAGAAATTGTAGGCTCGAAATCTAACAGAGGAGACTATATAAAATGTATGGATAAATTAATGTCAGGTTTAGAATTGACTTATTCAAATTTAGATGTTTTTTTGCCTGAAGCATGTGGAGTTTATGAATGTGATAAGATTGAAGATCGATTCATTGATGATGTTTTATCAGATAATACTATTATTTCGACCCCTAAACAGCTATTTGGTCATCAATATGGAGCCTCTACGGTAACAGACGTATTAATTGGAACTATGTATATAGAGGATTCGATATGTATAGTTGACACTCGAAATAATAATATGAGGGTAAGTAGTGTTGATGAGGTTGATACAATATTAGTTTCATCAAGAACAAGAGAAGGTATTAATGTAGGAACGTTGTTAAAAAAATATAGGAGCTAAAAATGAAGGATATTTTAAATTTTTTAAAAGAAGCATTGGAAAATATTGGAATTGAGAAAGAAGAAATCAACAACAGTAGTTCTTTATCGGACTTCGACTTGGATTCTACAGAGAAAGTAGATTTATCATTAGCTATAAAACAGGAGTATTTTGTTGAAGTTGCTTTAGAAGATGATAAACAAAGTTTGATTGACTTATCTAATGAAATTTATTCAAAAAAGGAGAAATAAAATGAGTAAACCTATTAAAGAATATTATCAAAAAATATATAAAACCGAGAGTCCATCTGCTCATGAATGGACAGCAGGGACAGCCAATCCAGAGTTAGTTAACTTAGTATATGAGCAGAAAATTAAGCCAGAGTCTCATATTTTAGAAATAGGTTGTGGACTAGGGACCGAATCAGTCTTTTTAGGAATTAGGGGAATGAATGTGACTGCAGTTGATATTTCAGAATCTGCTATTTTGACAGCTAAAAAAATTGCTAGCGCATATGATGTAGTTGTGGATTGGAAAGTCGGTGACATTCTTGAAATGGAATTGGAAGAGAACAGTTTTGATGTTATTACGGATCAAGGGTGTTTTCATCATTTAACAGATGATGAAAGGAAAATTTATGCTAAGCAAATCCTTAAATTCTTAAAACCTGGCGGTATGTTTATTCTTCGTTGTTTTTCCGATAAAATTTCACCTGGAGCACAACCAAGGAGAATCTCAAGTGAAGAATTATTGGATACTTTTTATCCTGAATTTAAGTTAGAACATCTTGAGCGTATCCTATCATTTTCTACCCAAGATAGGCAGTTTCCACTGGGATGGTTCACCATTTGGTATAAATAATATGATTTATGGCCATGGTATAGATATTCAAAATTTTGAGCGAACTCGTGTATTGTTAGAAAAATATGATTCAATAATGGTTGACCTCATATATACTGAAAATGAGTGGAAATTTATTAAGCAATGTAATACGGACTGTATTTTTAGAGCGACCTTATTGTTTTCACTAAAAGAGTCAGCGTCAAAAGCACTTGGGACTGGTTTTAGAGGAATTAAATATAGCGATATAGAGATAAAAATAGAAAAACAAGCCTATATTTTAAATATTAAAGAAGGTTTATTTAAAGATAATTTTAATGCGTTGTTATCATTTACATGTGATCGTAATAATATTTACACATCTGTTATTTTAGAGGTAGAGTATGAATAGTTTAATTAAAACAATGTTTTTTGATCCAAGTAAGCATCCAAAGTTAGCAATAATTACTGACAAAACTAAATTTACGTATAAAGATTTACTGTTTAATATTTTTTGTCTCAAGGAATATTTATCTAGGCTTTCTATTCATAAAAACCAAACAGTATCAATATATATGAATGATTGTCCAGAATATGTTTTCTTATTTTGGGCATGTATATTTTCGGGAATTAGACCTATTTTAATAAATAAAAAAATGAATAGGGCAAACTTAGATTATTTATACTCTAATTCAAACTCAGTTTATTTAATTAGTGATATTGATTTAGAATGTGACAATCAAGCAATAGTGAAACTTGATGATATACGTTCTTACCTTAATACAAAAGAATGTACTGAAGAATTGAATTTTAGTAATATAGATTGTTTACCTAGTGATGTTCCTTCTTTTTATTTATGTACTTCGGGAAGCACTGGAAATTCTAAGATTATTCCACATACTCTGGATGATGTACTTAATTGTATAGAAAGTTTTCAAGCTACTTCTACATGTATTGTACCAGAGGATTTAATTTTTTCAGTGTCTAAAATTCCTTTTGCGTATGGATTTGGAAATAGTGTATATCTACCATTTTATGCAGGTGCAACAGTATTCATTTGCGAATATGATTCCATTTCACAGATATATAAAAGTATTTGTAGGAATAATCCTACAGTAGTTTTTGGAGTACCGACATTTTTTAATGCAATTCTAAAATTATATGATAACATAAATGAAATAGGTTCGAAGTTTAGAATGTGCATTTCTTGTGGAGAAACATTACCTAATGTAGTATTTGAAGAATGGAGCAGAAGGACAAATAATTATTTAGTTGAAGGAATGGGAACGACAGAACTTTTATACATTTTTTTTATAAATAGTTTACATTCACCAAAGAGTGGTAGTGTTGGAACACTTGTACCCGGATATTCAGCAAGGATTATCAAAAAAGATGGCAGTGAAGCCGAAATTAATGAGGTTGGGGAATTATTTGTATCTGGAAGGAGTTGCTGGAACAAAGAAGTTTCTGAAATAAGCACAGGGGATTTGTTTTACCGTGATGCAGGTAATAACTATTACTATTGTGGAAGAACAAATGATTTATTTAAAATTAATGGAAATTGGTTTAAGAGTTCTACTATAGAAAACGAACTGATTAGGCAGTCTGAAATTAATGAAGCGATGGTTAGAGTGAATCCGATCAACAAAACTTCAATTGAGGCATATATTGTTTTGGCTGATAATCAAAAAATATCAGATTTGAAACTAAAAAGTAGATTAAGAAAGAGAATCCCTCATTATGGGATTCCTGATAAATTTTTTAGAGTTCCTAAAATTCCAAAGGGAATTACAGGAAAAATAAATAGAGGAGCGGAGATAAAGACAAGTGAATAAGAACAATCTATTTAAAATAATTAATATAAAAGAGCTAACGGATGTAAAAACTCCATATGGTTGGGTAAAACCTATACTAAAGAATTTCTATTTAAGTACTACTCCTGACTTCACATTTGGTATTTCTAGTTTAAATTCGGGTAAAAGCCAAGAACTTCTTCATGAATTTAGTGATGAAATCATTATTTGTATCTCTGGAGAATTTAATATATATGTCAATAATATAAAATATGATATTCATGAAGAAGAATGTGTATTTATACCTAAAGGTCAAGCTTATAAGATTGAGAATGAAACAAATGCAGAGGTCAAAGTCATTTACATTGCATTTCCATTAGCTCCCAACCCAAAGTTAGGACATACTTACATAGAGAAAGGATAAATGATATGGATGAAATTAAAGAATTTAATCCTGAGGTAGTAAAAGCTTTTTTCGCCTTAACGGAAGAAATTACAAATGAAATTGATTTTTCACAAAGAGAAAAAGAATTGATATTAATTGCAATGTTCCTTGTAAATCGAGGAATTAGTGGACTTAATACTCATATTCATAGAGCATTATCTGCTGGAGCAAGTGAGGAAGAAATTTATCATACAATTTTATTAGGCCTTCCAGTTGTTGGAATTACAGACGTTAATCTTGCTTTTAAAGAAGCAACTAAAATTTTTGGAGAAAAATAAAAATGGTTAAATTTATTGATCTAAGTGTTTCTGTGGGAGATAACGATTCAGAACCCTCTAAATTTAAGCACACTAGGTTAACTAGTTCAGAGGGAGCAAAGGGACTAGCACAAAAAGCAGGAATACCCATATCTTCTTTCCCTAATAATGAATTTTTGACACTTGATACCTATACTTTATCGACTCATATGGGAACACATGTTGATGCTCCCATTCATTTTGGGGATAGTGAGAATGTAGAAAATATAAATACAAAATCTGTTGACCAATTGCCACTTGAATGGTTTTATGGTGAAGGTAAAGTATTAAACTTTTCAAAATTTCCTAGAAAAAAGAATATAGAGAAAGAAGATATAGTAAAGGTATTAGAAAAGGAAAAAATTGAAATTAAACCAAACGACATCGTACTTGTTTATACGGATATGGATAAGTTATATGGAACAAAAGAATATTTTACTGATGGGCCAGGGATGTCTAAAGAAGCTACAGAATTTTTGTTAGATTTGGGTGTTAAGGTAATAGGAATTGATAGTTATGGATTTGATAGATCCTTTCCAGTAATGTTAAACGAATTCAAAATTACTGGAAATAGAAATGTGCTATGGCCATCTCATTTCGTTGGAAGAACGCGTGAATATGTTCATATAGAGAAGCTGTGCAACCTAGATAAATTACCTAAAGAGGGGTTTTTGCTGTCTTTATTTCCAATAAAGTTAGATAAAGCGGATGCAGCTTGGGTGAGGGCAATAGCAATTGTGGAGGAGTAGATGAAAGTAAAGAATGAAATAATAATAAAAGATAGACTTGAAGATGTCTTTGAAATAACGAATGATGTTAGAAACTGGCCGTTGCTATTCAAAAACTATACAAAAGTTGAAATACTTGAAGAAGATGAAAATAGTATAAAGTTTAGATTATTTATGAATGATGGTCAAAAAGAGATTTCATGGATTTCCTTACGGAAGACCGATAGAAAAAAGTTTTCAGTAGAAGGTGAGAGATTAGATCCAGTTTTTCCATTTGATTATATGAAACTGAAATGGTATTATGAACGGGTTAAGGAAGGGACAAAATTGTCATGGGAGCAAGAGTTTATCCCTTCTAAATCATTGAATCCTGCTGACCAAAAGCGCCTTATTGAACATATGTTGAATAGTCCTCAAAAAGAATTGCAATATATAAAAGAAAGATATGAACGCATTGTTAAAAAAGAAAAAGATAAAGATTAAAAATAAAATAATGTGCTATTCTATTAATTCATCTTGGGAAAAAAGTAAAGATAATCTTTTACTTTTTTTTATTCATGGTCTATCAGAACATCCCTTAGTTTGGGAAAAGATTATTACTTATTTACCAACATATAGATGCTGTGTGTTATATAGGCCAGGATATGATTCTTCGTTTTCTGAAAATGAATCACAAATATTAGAATGTGTTATTCGTAGATTATGTCATATACAACAATGTAACAATTATTTTATTGTAGGGCACTCGTTAGGAGCTTATATAACACTTCAACTTAATAAATTTTTACCAAAGGGGAGAGTCTTAATCTCTCCATTTGAGTCAATCAAGTTAGGTCAATTAACTTTTAGCTCATATGAAGAATTTGAATATAGTCTTGAAAAAGGATTTAAATCGGATGTTACAGGAGACCTCAAACAAGAGTATTTTAAATTAACGAGGGAAATAGGCCTTTCAGTCATAAATAAAGATATTGAACTACATAGTAGTCTGAACTCAATTAATAGAATCATTGAACTACCAACATTGATAGTAAGACCATTATACGATCAAGTAATTTCTAATCGAAGGTTTAAAAAATTGTTGCAAAAAATTCCATATGCTACTACTGAATTTATTGCCGGCGGACACAATATAATCTATGAATCTCCAAAATTGATAAGCAGTTCTATTGCCCGTTTTATTGAGGAAAAGATATGAAATTAACTATTTATTTTGATAATGCTTTTTGGTATGGCCTAATTGAATATACAGATTATAATAATAATTATAGAGTAATTAAACATTTATTTGGTAGCGAACCTAAAGACTTTGAAGTTTTTGAGTTTATCTATAAAAAATTACCCTATCTTATTGAAAAAAATAATAAAATTGTAGTTTCATCGTCAGAGTTACAAACATTACCAAAAGATAAAAAAATTAACCCCAAAAGGATGCAAAGAGAGATAAATAAGGCTAAAAATAAACCTGTAGTATCTACTAAGGCTCAGAAGGAATTATCTAAGGTTCATGAGTTAGTGAAGAAAGAAAAAAGATTAAGTAACAAGAGACGTAAAGAGGAAATGAAGGAACGTCGATTTCAGTTAAAGGCGCAAAAACGCCTAGAAAAAAGAAAAGGGCATTAATAATATTTTGGTTTTAAAAGTATTATTATGATACCCTTTGCTTTTACAGAATATAAGGTTGAATATAGATTATGCAATGGGAAAAAGTAGTTTTTTTCAAGAATTGTTGTTATAATGATACTAAAAGTGGAGTCAAAGAATATAATTAGATTAGCTTTAAAAGGGCTAATTTGGGGTAGGACGAAATGTAAGGAGAAAAATATTTTATAAAGGGAGATTGTTATGTCATTTCAAACCTTATTCCAAAATACATTTTATAATGAGCTTTTTGCTAAGATTAATTCGTATGTTTATAACTCTAGAGAATCTTTAAATATATCCTCATATTCAATTGATGATATCAATTTTGCCAAACTAGATGACTTTTCTATAAAGAGTATTCATGCAAGCAATAAAAGTGGAGACTTTATTGTTTCGGATTTACTTGTAATTGGTTTTTTAAATATTGGAGGTCATGGTCGATTTGGCTATGAAAATGACAGTGCTGAAATCTGGCTTTCAGTAAAAGTAAAGTACCTATTGGCAGATGGTCTTCATCAATTTTCTGTCTTAAAAATTAAGCCTTATGTTCCTTCAAGTGAGAAGGGGCCTGTTCCTTATTTTTCAAAAGAATTTGTGCCCTATGTTAGCGCGAAGAATATGGATAGTATTGCAGAAGATATTTTAGAACAATATTATCCGGAGATGCTGCAAGCTCCTATGGCACTGCCCATCTATGATTTTGCAGGGAATATTGGAGTTGAGGTTGAAGAGGGTACTCTTTCTTCAGATAGCTCTATTTTTGGTGAGATGGTTTTTAAAGATAGCCTTGTGACTTTCTTTGATGGTAATCAAGAAAAGGAACGTACTGTGAAAGCCGGAACTGTTCTCGTTGACCCTAAGGTAAAAGGACTTCGGAATCAGGGAGGCTTTAATAATACCATTATTCATGAATGTGTTCACTGGCTCCTGCATCGTACTCACAATGAATACAAGAGTTTATTAGGATCGAAAGATACCAAAATTTCTAGCCGTTTAAATCGCTCTGCTATTAAAGAAGATAAGTGGAGTGCTTACGACTGGATGGAGTGGCAGGCCAATGGTATTGCGGCGAGAATTCTAATGCCAAGGAAAACCACAAAAATGATGGTTCAGGAACTGTTTCTCAAGTACTCGTTCCTTTTTGATGAAGATGAAAGAATCACCATGTTTGAACAGGTGATTGACGATTTAGCTCAATTCTTTCAAGTGTCCCGATGGGCTGTAAAAATTCGCATGATGCAGCTTGGTTATACCGAGTTTGAAGGCATCTACAAGTATGTGGGGCATGAATACATCAAGAGCTACACCTGTGAAGCGGATGCGATTCAGAACAATCAGACCTTTACCATCTCTTTTAACAATGCTTGTTTTTTGAACTTCAAGAACGAACGCTTTAGAGAGCTGATGGATTCAGGGAAATATGTTTATGTAGATTCTCATTTCTGCCTAAACTCTGAGAAGTATGTTCGTATGGTAGAATATGGAGTTTATCAAATGACTGACTATGCATACTCCCATATGGATGAATGCTGTCTCGTATTTGATATCCACTATGCAGGTCGGAAAAGTATTAGTTTTAAGGATTTCAATGATTATATCTTGTATCGTGGAAATCTGCCTGAACTAAAAATTGAGATAGATTTCTCAGAACACATCATTGAAGTCAACTCAATCCCGGAATACTCCGGCCATATTTTCCCTGAGATTCAGCGCATTATGGAATCTCTTCCGAATCATTTTTGTGGTACATTGCGTTTCCATCGAGATAGGAAGAATTGTACACAGGAACAATTGGAAGAATACAGTGGCGTTAGTGTTTCTACAATAGAGAGAATGGAAACAAAGCACGGAGAGAATGGTAAGTTGAAGAACATAATTGCCGTCTGTATCGGCCTAAAGCTGTATCCAGATTTTAGCTTTGATTTGATTAGGAAGAGCACTCACAGTTTTAATGACCTGCTTCCTCACCACTGTGCTTATAAAATGATTCTAAGAAGTTGTTACCACCTTTCATTAGAAGAAGTAAATGAAAAACTAAAATCGATGAATGTGAAAACAATTTAAAAATTTTTTATGTTGCACCCCTCATTTTTTGAGGGGTGCTTTTTTGCGTTCTAACAGGTTTTTTAAACAAATGGTTTATATCAAAGACTTATTTTCACGTTCAAAACCCCTCATTTTTTGCTCTGTTGACTTTCGCCAAATGGTTTTATACTAGTCTTGTGAGTTGGAGATGGCCATCGATAGTAACTCCAAAAAATTGATGAAGGACGGAATTTTCCGAATGAAAATAGTATTTATTTGTTCACCCTATCGAGGGAATGTTGCAGAAAATGAAAAGAAGGCCATTGCCTATTCCAAGCAAGCTGCCAAAGCTGGCTATGTCCCCCTTGCACCGCATCTGCTTTTGACACAGTTCTTAAACGACAGGAATCCTGATGAACGAATCCAGGGCTTGACCATGGGGCAGGAGCTTTTGAAGCGATGTGATGAGATTTGGGTCTATGGTCCCAATATCTCTCAAGGTATGAAGTATGAGATTGAAACGGCGAAAGAGCTGGGGAAACCTTTCCGATTATTCCACGAGAATGGTCAGCCTATCAATCCACATACCATGGAAATTGATGACCGGGTAGAACCCTTGTTTGCCCTCCAATGTAGTGGCCACAAAGTTCGCTATGCAGGAGAAAAGAATCCAAGAGTTACTAATACGAAAGATTCTGTTTGGTCGAAGTTTCCAAGCATGTTCTTAGAATAAGAAAGGAAAAGCTATGGCTCAAATGAAAAAACTAGAAACTGTTGTCTCCAACTTACGAATGCTGGCAGATAGTTTGGAAGAACTGTATGGTGCGGTTGACCATACAGATGAAGCACCTGTGGAAAAAGCTGAAAAGGCAGCTTTACCAACAGTCACTATTGAAGATATCCGTAAAGTTCTGGCCGAAAAGTCCCGAGCTGGTAAAACAGAACAGGTGCGAGAACTCCTTCAAAAGTATGGAGCAAACAAGCTCTCTGCGGTAGAAGAGAAGCGTTATTCTTCTCTTCTTGAAGATGCGAAAGGACTCTGATATGGCGGGAAAACAACACGCACTATTATCAGCATCCTCCAGCCACCGCTGGCTGACGGTGCCGCCTCTTGCTCGCTTAGAGGAGTTCTTTGAACACAAGACTAATCCTGCAGCAGAAGAGGGGACACTGGCCCATGCTCTAGCTGAGTATAAGCTGAAAAGTGCACTTCGGATAGAAGCAGAAGAACCGGAAGGTGAGTTGACGCTTGAGATGGAACAAGCCACGGAAGATTATGTTGCCTTCATCATAGATGAGTTTGAACAACTGAAACAAGGTACCAGTGATCCAATTGTTCTCATTGAGCAGAAAGTTGACTTTTCTCGCTATGTTCCAGAAGGATTTGGGACGGCTGACTGTGTCATTGTGGTAGACAGCACCCTGCATGTTGTGGACTTCAAGTATGGCAAAGGGGTGCTGGTCGAAGCCGAGAACAACCCGCAGATGAAGCTCTATGCCCTGGGAGCCTTGGAGTTCTACGATGCTCTCTATGATATTGAAGAAGTCAAGATGACCATTTTTCAGCCACGAAAAGGGAATATCTCAACGGCTATTTTACAACGAGAAGATTTGCTAGAGTGGGCTGAGACGGATCTGAAACCTAAGGCTGAACTGGCCTTTAAAGGAGAAGGAGAGGTCACCTATGGTCCTTGGTGTCAGTTCTCACCTTGTAATGCCGTTCTTCGGGCACGAATGGACTATCATAAAGAGCTTGAACAATTCCAGTTGGCTTCCCCTCATCTTTTGACGGATGGAGAGATTGAAGAAATTCTTCTTCATGTGGATGACCTAGTCAAATGGGCGACAGAGGTGAAAGACTATGCGACCAAGGTGGCCATTGATACTCATAAATCATGGGAAGGATTTAAACTGGTCGAAGGTCGCTCTATCCGTCAGTTCACTGATGAAGATGAAGTGGCCAAACTAGCAGAAGCAGAAGGCTTCACGGATATCTATAAACAAAGTCTGGTTTCTCTGACTGAACTGGAGAAACGGATGGGCAAGAAAGCATTTAACCGATTGTTAGGGCATTTGGTCCGCAAACCTCAAGGCAAGCTGACCCTTGTTCCTGAAAGTGATAAACGAAAAGAATATATTCCAGCAGCAGCTGAATTTGGAGGAAGCTAATATGTCAAAAGAAACAAAAGTAATCGTCCCTGGACGTCTATCCTATGCGAATGTATGGGAGCCGCAATCTATCAATGGTTCAGAACCGAAATATTCTGTATCAGTAATTATTCCAAAGAGTGATAAGGCCACGATTCAGAAAATCCAACAAGCCGTAGAGCAGGCCAAACAAGAAGCTATTTCAAAATTTGGAGGGAAGATTCCAGCCAATCTGAAACTACCACTCCGAGACGGAGATATTGACCGGCCGGATGATGAAGCCTATGCCAATAGTTATTTTATTAACTGTAATTCCAAACAAAAGCCGCAGGTCGTAGACCAGCAGGTTCAGCCAATCCTAGATCAGACGGAAGTCTATTCAGGCTGTTATGGTCGGGTATCTGTGACATTTTATGGCTTTAACTCCAATGGCAATCGTGGGGTGGCAGCTGGCCTTGGAAACATTCAAAAATTGAAAGACGGAGAACCACTGGGTGGCCGAGTTCGAGCAGAAGATGAATTCGGTACCGTTGATGATGACGACTTTCTAGCTTGAGGTGGGTCTCCACCTCTTTACCTATTGGAGGACGGATGAAAACTCTAAGCATTGATATTGAAACTTATTCAGATGTAGACTTAACAAAATGCGGAGTCTATCGCTATGTGGATAGCCTAGCCTTTGAGATTTTGCTCTTTGCCTATAAAGAGGATGAGAAAGAAACGCAGGTGGTAGACTTAGCTCAGGGAGAGCAGATTCCTGAAGAGATTCGTTTAGCTCTATTAGATGATGCCATTATAAAAACGGCCTTCAATGCCAACTTTGAGAGGGTCTGTCTTTCCAAGTTTCTAGGAGAGCATCTCTCAGCTAAGTCCTGGTTCTGTACGGCGGTACTTGCAGCAAGTTTAGGCCTACCATTATCCCTTGAAGGAGTGGGCCGAGTTCTCAACATAGAAGAACAAAAGATGAAAGAAGGAAGCAGGCTGATTCGCTATTTCTGTCTGCCCTGTAAAGGAACGAAAGCAAATGGTATGCGAGCGCGGAATTTCCCCCATCATGCGCCTGAGGACTGGGAATTATTTAAACGTTACTGCAAGCGAGATGTTGAGGTGGAACAAGCTATTCGAGAGCGTCTGAGAAACCATCCCTTGCTTTATAGTGAGCAGCTTCTCTATCAGTTGGATCAGGAAATCAATGACCGAGGCATAGAAGTAGACTTGCAGTTGGTTGAACAGGCCATTCTTTGTGACCTTTCTTATAAGGAGCGGGTCACAAAGCGTGCTTATGAATTGAGTGGATTAGAGAATCCGAATTCTGTCTCTCAACTAAAGGGCTGGTTAGAAGAGCAAGGAGTCTTCATGGACTCGTTGGGAAAGAAAGAGGTGACCAAGCAACTCAAAGAAGCAGATGGAGAAGTACTTGAAATGTTAAAACTGCGTCTCTTGATGTCCAAGACCTCCGTCAAGAAATACCAGGCTATCGAACGCTGTGTTTGCTCAGACGGCCGGGTACATGGACTTTTGCAATTTTATGGAGCGAATCGCACTGGCCGCTGGGCTGGACGATTGGTTCAGGTGCAGAATCTTCCTCAGAACAAACTCAAGGATTTGTCCCTTGCCAGAACCCTTGTGAAAGAAGGGAGGTTTGAAACCTTGGATACTCTCTATGAGAATGTCCCGAGTGTCCTTTCTGAACTTATTCGGACTGCCTTTGTCCCCAAAGCAGGTCATCAGTTTATCGTTGCTGACTTTGCTGCGATTGAAGCTCGGGTGTTGGCTTGGCTGTCTGGGGAATCTTGGCGGTTAGATGTTTTTGAACAGGGCGGGGATATCTATTGCGCATCTGCGTCTTCTATGTTTGGAGTACCGGTTGAGAAACACGGTGTTAATAGCCACCTTCGCCAAAAAGGTAAGATTGCAGAACTAGCTCTTGGTTATGGTGGGTCAGTCGGCGCTTTAACCGCTATGGGAGCACTGGATATGGGACTGGAAGAAGAGGAACTGCAGCCGCTCGTCAATCAGTGGCGGTCAGCCAATCCGCATATTGTGGCCTTTTGGTGGGAGATAGATAAGACCGCAAAGCAGGTCTATGAAACAAGAGAACCGAAGAAGATTAAGAATCTTGTCATCAGCTATCAATCTGGCATGCTCTTTATTACGCTACCTTCTGGACGAAAGCTAGCTTATGTTAAACCTCGCATGGGCATGAATGCATTTGGCAAACCTAGCTTGACCTATGAAGGGATTGGAGAGAGTAAGAAATGGACTCGGCTTGAGACCTATGGACCAAAGTTAGTGGAAAATATTGTTCAGGGTATCGCCCGAGATTTATTGGCCTATGGCATGGTGCAGCTCGAGCAAAAGGGATTAGCTATTGTTCTTCATGTGCATGATGAAGTGGTGGTAGAAGTGAGAGAAGAGAGTGTGGCAAAAGTCTGCCAGCTACTTGCCACAAAGCCAGACTGGGCCGAAGGTCTGCCTTTACAAGCCGACGGCTATGCCTGTGAATTTTATAAGAAAGATTAAGGAGGAAAGAATGGAACTTACCATTTCATTAGGAAACAAACGAACCGATAAGATTTGGACGCAAACCAGTTATAGCTTGGAACAGTTTGAAGCCCGCATTTCAACCACTATCCGAACGGCTGAGACCGTTGCAGAGTATAAGAAACTAGCGAAATCAAAACAAGATAATATTAAAGATGTCGGCGGCTTTGTTTTAGGAAAGCTTGACAAAGGAAGACGAAAGAAAGATGCGGTGTTGTCTCGCTCGGCTCTGACTTTAGATATGGACTTTGCGACACCTGGCATTATGGATGAAGTCGAACTCTTCTTTTCTTTCTTTGCCTATTTCTATTCAACGCATAAACATACCAAAGAGCATCCAAGGCTACGTTTGATTATCCCCTTATCTCGGGAAGTAACGGCTGAGGAATACCAGGCTGTTGCCAGAAAAGTGGCTGAAGATATCGGTATGGAGCTATTTGATGATACGACCTATGAACCGAGTCGACTCATGTATTGGCCTTCAACCTCGCAAGATGGAGAATTTGTCTTCAAAAAATTGGAGGGTGACTTCCTCAGTCCGGACACGGTTCTAGCGCGCTATCAGAACTGGAAAGATACGACTGAGTGGCCTGTATCCAGCCGGCAGAACAAGCTGCTGGAGCGGGCCATTGCCAAACAAGCAGATCCTCTTGGAAAATCTGGCTTGATTGGGGCTTTTAACCGAACCTACACCATTACAGAAGCAATTGAAAAATTTCTAGGAGATGTTTACAAGCCTTCCAGCATTCCAGGTCGTTTTGATTATATTCATGCCACAACCAGTGCTGGGGTTGTTCTTTATGATGACAAATTTGCTTATAGCCACCATGCGACCGACCCTTATGGTCACAGGCTTTTATCGGCTTTTGACCTGGTTCGCCTGCATCTCTTTGGTGATCAGGATGATGAGGAAAAGAAAGACTCAGCTAAGCAACCGTCTTATAAGGCTATGCAGGATTATGTCCTAAAAGATGATGCGACCAGGGAGACACTGGCAAAAGAGCGCTTAGCAGATGCGACTTTGGAATTTGCTGATACGGAGAATTGGCAGGCGAGCTTAGAGCTGGATAAGACCGGCCGTGTTAAGGATACCTTATCCAACATTGCGACGATTCTGCACTTTGACCCCAATCTTCAAAACATTGTCTACAATGAATTCAAGAATGTTATTGATGTGATTGGTGAGCTGCCTTGGAGACGGTCACGTCCTGGCTGGAATGATTCGGACTTAGCTAATGCCAAGCTCTACTTTGAGCGTGTCTATGGTATTTGGTCACCTACCAAGTTCAAGGATGCTCTTTTAGCTGTGGTGACTTCTTACCGGCTCTACCATCCCATTAAGGAGTATTTAGAACCCTTGGTCTGGGATGGAGTCGAACGGATTGATTCGCTTCTTATCGTTTACCTTGGGGCAAAGGACACAGCTTATACACGAGCAGTCATGCGAAAAACTATGGTGGCTGCGATAGCAAGAATTTATGAACCAGGTATTAAGTTTGATTCTATTCTTGTACTAAATGGACCGCAGGGGATAGGAAAATCAACCTTCTTTCTCAAGCTAGGTAAAGAGTGGTTCTCGGATTCTCTGGCGATTTCAGACATGCGGGATAAAACTGCGGCAGAAAAGCTCCAGGGCTATTGGATTCTAGAAATTTCTGAGATGACAGGAATTCGAAAAACAGATGTGGAAACTGTTAAATCCTTTATATCACGACAGGATGATAAGTTCCGTCAAGCCTATGGGGTGAATGTGGAAAGTCACCCACGCGCTTGTATTATTGTGGGTTCAACCAATTCAGAAGGTGGCTTCTTGCGAGACGTGACTGGGAACCGTCGCTTTTGGCCGATTCGAGTGTCCGATGCCAGTCAGTTAAAGCCTTGGGAGCTAGTCGATGTAGACCAATTGTGGGCAGAAGCCAAGGTCTATTATGAAGCAGGGGAGGAATTGTTTCTAAAAGGAAAAGCAGAAAATGAAGCAAATAAAGAGCGACAGGAGGCCATGGAATCAGACGACCGAGAAGGCATTGTAGCTGAGTACCTGGATACCTTATTGCCAGATAACTGGGCCAAGATGGACTTATATGAGCGACGGACTTTCTTGGCTGGTAGTGACTTTGGCAGTCAGACTTTGAAGGGAACAGAACAGCGTGAGCGGGTCTGCATTATGGAAATTTGGTGTGAGTGCTTCGGTAAGGAACGACAGAATATCAAAAAGGCTGATTCCTATGAAATTGAAGGAATTCTAAATAAAATCGGTGGCTGGAATAAGTACACAGGAAATACGACTGGTAAGATGAAGTTTTCCCTGTATGGTACTCAACGTGCTTTTGTCCGGGTGCCGTAAGGCAACTTGGGAAGCTTTAGTTGGTTTCCGCAGGTTTTCGATTTTACCTTTCAGCAACCGAATGGGAAACTGCTCAAAGCTGTTGCCAATAGTAGTTTCTCTAGTACTAGTTTCCTTAGTTGCCTATCTTTTCTAAGAGAGTAGTGTTACTACTAGTAAAATAGGAGTAATGGACACCCATACGCGCGTAAGGAGTTTGAACCCTTTTGGCACCCCCTATCGGAAACCCTGGGAGGAGAAGAAATGCGAGAAAGAGAAATTGAAGAAAAACTGAGACTAGAAAGTCAGAAGCGGGGTGGTCTCGCCATGAAGTTTGTCTCGCCTGGCTTGGTAGGGATGCCTGATCGAATCGTGATTTTACCTCAAGGAAAGATTGGTTTTGTGGAGTTAAAAGCCCCAGGAGAAAAGCCCAGAAAGATTCAGGTCAGGCGCATGGAACAGTTAAGAAAGCTGGGGTTTCTGGTTTATATGCTGGATGATAAAGGAAAGATTGGAGAAATACTAGATGACATACAAGGCACATCCTTATCAGGAGGTAGCGACTCGATTCATTGAGGAGCATGAGACAGCTTGTTTGATTCTTGATATGGGACTAGGCAAAACCGTGATTACCTTAACGGCATTGTGGAATTTGATATTGGATTCATTTGAGGTCAGAAAAGTCTTGGTCATTGCCCCGCTTCGAGTAGCCAGTCATACTTGGAAGAGTGAGCTGGATAAGTGGGAACATTTAAAGGGGCTGGATATTTCCATTGCCATTGGCAGTGAACCAGAGCG
The DNA here is from genome assembly GCF_000297015.1 of Streptococcus sp. GMD6S. The sequence continues at coordinate 42,486 of NZ_AJRH01000012.1, forward strand.
AAGAGCCGCCTTAACACGCTCAGCCTTTATTTATACCATCAACCGAGAAAATGTCGTCTGGTTGATTCAGAATCAACTCTTTGATTTTGATATGGTGGTGATTGATGAGCTATCTAGCTTCAAGTCTTATCAGGCTAAACGCGTCAAGGCTCTTAGGAAAGTTCGATTTAAAATCAAGCGCATGGTTGGGCTGACGGGAACTCCTGGAAACATCATGGACCTATTTTCTGAGATTGGCATTTTAGATGGCGGACAGCGCCTGGGACGCTTCATCACAGCTTTTCGCAATCAGTATTTTGACCCCGACAAACGAAACGGTCAGGTTATCTTTTCTTATAAGCCAAAGGATGGCGCAGAAGAAGCCATCTATGAAAAGATAGCGGATATGACGATTTCTATGAAGGCAGTGGATTATCTTAATATGCCAGAACGAGTGGACAATGAAGTTCTAGTTGAGATGTCGGAGACAGAATTTGCAGTTTATAAGGAGCTCAAAGCAGAGATGGTGGTTTCTCTCAAGGGGCAGGTACTTGATGCCGTGAACAGTGCCAGCCTTTCGAATAAATTACTGCAGATGGCTAATGGCATGGTTTATGATGAGAATCGAAAGGCGGTACTCTTGCATGATCAGAAGTTAGTGGCTCTTGAAGAAATGGTGGAGAGTATGAATGGCCGGCCTTTGTTAGTCGCTTATTGGTTCCAGCATGATTTGAAACGCATCAAGGAACGTTTTTCAGAAACTAGAGTGATTCAAAGCAATCAGGATATTGAGGACTGGAACAAGGGAAAGATAGTCCTTGGTTTGATTCACCCGGCAAGCAGTGGTCATGGACTGAATCTTCAAGCTGGCGGTCATACCATTTGTTGGTTCGGCTTAACTTGGTCTTTGGAGCTGTACCAGCAACTTAATGCCAGGCTCTGGCGGCAAGGGCAGAAAGAAACGGTGGTTGTTCACCACATCATTACAAAGAGCACGATGGACGAACAAGTCATGAAACGATTGAAAGAAAAGGACATCTCTCAGCAATCCCTGATTGATGCCGTCAGATATGAATTGAGAGAGGAGGAAAAGGATGGATAAAATAGAAAGCTTTTTCTATGATTACAAGAACATGAAAAAGGAGATGAAGCTCTTATGTAGCCAGTTGGACCAGTTTGTCGGCATCTCAGAAAATGAGATGCTGGACACCATGGTCTATGGTCGGTCTGATGAACCAAGGGTGCAGACCAGTAAGAATCCTTATCGCAGTGAGATCATTGCTTTATCCTACAAGGAAGAAACAGAGAAAGCCAATCGGGAGCTTTATCAATATTTGTCAAAGCGCTACTGTCGTTTAGTTCAGGAATTGCATTTTTTTGAAGTAGCTGTCAGTCAGCTTCCAGATGATTTGGCGGAATTTGTGACGGATTTAGTCATTGTGTCAGAAAGCTGGGACAACCTTATGGTCAAGTATCATATCAGCAGGAGTACCATTAGCAGGTGGAAGCAAAAGGCCATTAAGGAACTGCGTTTGATTTATACCATCAGAAACCAGCAGTTAGAAGATTTTTTACTTAGCTAGAGGAGAACCATATGTGCAAACGAGGAGATATTTATTACGTAGATTTTGGAAATCAGAAAAACAGTCATATTCAGCAAGGGATTCGACCGGCCATCATCGTCAGCAATAATAAAGCTAATGACCATTCTCATTTGGTTACGGTTGTTCCCCT
>NZ_AJRH01000013.1:0-44059 GCF_000297015.1 Streptococcus sp. GMD6S
CTTGTGCTTACTGAAGCGGATTGACTAGAGCTCAATGATGCAGACTGGCTCGAGCTGACTGAGGCAGACTGACTTGCGCTCACTGACGCTGACTGACTTGCACTTGCAGATGCAGATTGACTCGAACTCGCTGAAGCAGACTGACTTGCACTCAATGATGCTGATTCACTTGCGCTCACTGAAGCGGATTGGCTTGAGCTTACGGACGCAGACTGGCTGGCACTCACTGAAGCGGATTGGCTCGAACTTACTGAAGCGGATTGGCTGGCACTTACCGAAGCTGACTGGCTGGCACTCAATGATGCAGATTGACTCGAGCTTACTGAGGCAGACTGACTTGCGCTCACTGATGCTGATTGACTTGCACTCGCTGAAGCGGATTGGCTAGCACTTACTGATGCTGACTCACTTGCACTTAATGATGCAGATTGACTCGAGCTCGCTGAAGCGGATTGACTCGAGCTTACAGATGCAGATTCGCTTGAACTTACTGAGGCGGATTGACTAGCACTCAATGATGCAGATTGGCTGGAGCTTACTGAGGCTGATTGACTTGCACTTGCTGAAGCAGACTGGCTATTACTTACTGAAATTGACGCTTGATTTGGCGTGATTTGTCCATTAAATGTATCTGAAACCAAACCATCCACTGTCGTACTTGCAGTCACCGGTCCACTAGGAAGTCGTCCTCCATTACGATCATATACCTTCTTCAGCTCATTTGCAGTAAAGGTTACACTAGTCGAGCTCACCGTTGCTTGTTTGGTGAACATCTCCCCTGCAATTGTAAGAGTAACAGTCCCATCTGGAGCAACCCCATCTACCGTAATCGCTTGATTTGAGAGCCCACCTTTTTCGTTAAGATATTGATTCTCTATCCTTGGCGTCTGAGGGCGCACAGTAAAGCTCACGTCAATTTCATCCGTACTTCCATCTGGATAAGTTACCACCGCTGTCAAAGTATGCCGACCAGCAGACAAATTCGTATTGGTTCCAGATTTCCAAGTATAGGTTGTTCTAGTTCCCTTAGTAATTCCTGTAGTAGGTAATTCTGGTGTCCCTGTAGCATTCGTGATGTACTGACTGGCTTCACCAACAGAAACAGTCCCTGAATTGGCCGTTAGAGTAAAGTTTCGATTCACCTCAGCATTGATAGCTGGTTCGTACTTTTCAGACTGAGCATGGACTTCAAATTGAATTGCGGCAGGGTTGGCTGTTAAATCTTTTACAAGACCTACGTCAGTAGTATTTCCGCTAAAATTACCTTCCTGATCATAGGTGAAAACATAACGGGTCCACAAACTATTTACTGCTTGATTTTTTCCAACAGAACCCGTGATTGAAACGGTGAAAGGATTTGATGCTGTAGCATTTCCATCTTTGGCTAGTTTATTTGTCGGAACAATCATACTGATACTTTGACCATTACTCGTAGTGAATGAGACAACAGTTGAAGTAGCCGGATAGGCCGCGGGAACAGCAGTAGGAACAAATTTTGCATGTTCAATTCGACCACTGTTATCAGTAAACTCAATGGTCGCAGAAAAATTTTCTTCTCGATAAATTTTAAATTTTTGTCCTTCTAGAACTGCGCCACCTGTAACGGTTATTTTCTGAAGTTCTGGCTTCTCTGTATCCCTAGCAGCTCTGAAGCTAGCGGTATTTGAAGCTTGGGTTAAAGCTTGTCCGTTTCTGCTGTCACGAAGTCCAGACTTGGCACGTAACACAGCATTTGCAATACTATTTCGAGCTTCTGTAGCCTTATTCAAAATAGAAGTAAAATCAGAAAGCTCCCCTTTCAAGGCATCTGCTATCTCATTCTTCGCTAGACTAGTCTTCGTGATTGCCTCATCCGAGTTTGGAAGCCCCTGAGCTTGAGCTAGAAACTGCCCAATCTCAGCAGACAAGGCCTCTAATTTCTTCCGTTTTTCTTCACTTTGCTTTTCTGTCAAGGCTACAGAAGTCATTGTGAAACTCGATTCAGCCGTCACACCTTCATTCTTTACACGACCAGACTGACTTTGAGGCAAGGATTCTGTAGAAAAATCAACTGCTTTTAATTCTTTCGAAGGTTGTGATTCTTTCACTGTCTCCCGAGCTGACTCACTTGCTTGGTACTGACTTTGAACACCAACTGAAGCTCTCTCTGACAGATTACTATTCGCTTGATTTTGTGTCCCAAGGGATTCACTTGAACTAGCAGTTACACTTTGACTGTTTGCCAAGGATTGACTAGTGGAAGCAGATTGGCTCATCGACTGGCTCACGCTAGAAGAGTTTGAGGCACTGATAGACTGGCTCGTAGAGGCAGATTGACTGGCGCTCTGCGAATTGAATTCTGACAATGACTGGCTTTGACTGGTAGACAAAGACAAGCTAGCAGCATCTTGATGATCCTGTGTCGTCCCTAGCACTACTGAATCTCTCGTCGCCAGGGTATCTTTTGATTCGACAGTCTTTTCAACAGCGACTGCATCATTGGCATAAACACGCGTTTGCGTCGCAGCAAAACCACCTAAGATCGTTCCCGTAGCTGCTATCCCTTTCAAGACATCCACGCCGGTCAACTTCTGACCTTCTTGCTTTTCAACCATTTCTGTCTTTACTTGGATCGTATCCGCACTTCCACGCATCACCTTAAATAAGCCAAAAAGGGAAGTCGAGGCCCGTAGCCAATGCTTCCCTGATTTGATTAATTTGAACCGAGTTACACGGTCTGTTTCTCTATATTCACCCTTCTGGCGTCTAAAAAACATGTTCATCCCCTCAACTTGAAAAAGATCTATTCACCTATAAAATACTATCTTCTTATTATATACCAAATATACCGACAATTCAATATCTATAATATATCCTAAAGAAAGAAAATGATTTCAAAAATAACTTGATTTCAAATCTATTCTGTTTTTTCAATATAATCTTCATTTTATTGTTCTGTTAATATATTTTATTTATTTTTTAACCATTTCTAAATGCTTAAAAAATCGAGTAACTAATTCCAATCACTCAGGGAATTGATTTTTATTCAAAATATAGAAAAAGTCCATGAATCAATAGCATCCACAGACTTTTAGGAGTAGAGTATTTAAAGGCAGTTTCACAAATGAATCAATGAAGCCGGTAGCCGATGTAACTTTCTAGCCTTTCCGACGAAAAAATCCACGAATCGATAATATTCGTGGATTTTTCCTAGTGAAGCGTTTAGGTAAGCCGATTTTACACTACGACACGGAGTTTGGCAAATCGATTCTATTTGCCAAACGTAGTTAGTAAGGCAGTTAGCTAGTTCGCCAAATAGCGACTAGCGTCCAACAATTAGGAACTTTAGTTCCAATTGTTGGTGCTGAGTTACATTTTTTCCTCCAACTCTACGTCCGGATACTTGTCCGCAAACCAGCGAAGAGCAAAGTCATTTTCAAAGAGGAAGACTGGTTGATCGAAACGGTCTTTGGCCAAGATATTGCGGCTTGAGGACATGCGCTCGTCCAAGTCCTCAGGCTTGATCCAACGAACGGTCTTTTTACCCATTGGGCTCATGACCACTTCTGCATTGTACTCGCCTTCCATGCGGTGCTTAAAGACTTCAAATTGGAGTTGTCCGACAGCCCCTAGCATGTACTCGCCTGTTTGGTAATTCTTATAAAGCTGAATGGCTCCCTCTTGCACCAATTGCTCAATCCCCTTATGGAAGGATTTTTGTTTCATGACGTTCTTAGCAGAAACTTTCATGAAAATTTCAGGGGTAAAGGTTGGCAGTGGTTCAAACTCAAACTTGTTTTTTCCAACCGTCAAAGTGTCTCCAACCTGATAAGTACCGGTATCGTAAACCCCGATGATATCTCCTGCCACGGCATTGGTCACATTCTCACGACTTTCCGCCATAAACTGGGTGACATTAGACAGTTTAGCCCCTTTACCAGTACGAGGTAGATTGACACTCATACCACGCTCAAATTCACCCGATACGATACGAACAAAGGCGATACGGTCACGGTGACGAGGGTCCATGTTGGCTTGGATTTTAAAGACAAATCCTGAGAAATCCTTGTCATAAGGATCCACAATTTCGCCATCTGTTTTCTTGTGTCCATGTGGTTCTGGAGCAAACTTAAGGAAGGTCTCAAGGAAGGTCTGCACCCCAAAGTTAGTGAGAGCTGAACCGAAGAAGACCGGAGTCAGTTCTCCTGCAAGAATAGCTTCTTCTGAAAACTCATTCCCTGCTTCTTGCAACAGTTCGATGTCGTCCTTAACCTGAGCGTAGAAAGGATTGCTTCCAAAGAGCTTATCCCCTTCTTCCAGACTGGCAAAACGTTCATCCCCTTTATAAAGTTCCAAACGTTGGTTATAGAGGTCATACAATCCTTCAAAGGCTTTCCCCATCCCGATTGGCCAGTTCATAGGATAGCTCGCAATGCCAAGGACTTCTTCTAGTTCTTGCAAGAGGTCCAGTGGCTCACGACCATCACGGTCTAGCTTGTTCATAAAAGTAAAGACTGGGATGCCACGGTGCTTCACAACCTCAAACAATTTCTTGGTTTGGGCCTCGATACCCTTGGCAGAGTCCACGACCATGACCGCAGCATCCACCGCCATCAAGGTCCGATAGGTATCTTCTGAGAAGTCCTCGTGCCCTGGTGTGTCGAGGATATTGACGCGCTTGCCATCGTAGTCAAACTGCATAACAGATGACGTGACCGAAATCCCACGTTGTTTCTCGATATCCATCCAGTCAGACTTGGCAAAAGTCCCTGTTTTCTTTCCTTTAACCGTACCAGCCTCACGAATCTCGCCCCCAAAATAGAGTAATTGCTCTGTAATGGTTGTCTTACCCGCGTCCGGGTGGGAGATGATGGCAAAGGTACGGCGTTTCTTGATTTCTTCTTGAATAGTCATAAGTTCTCTTTCTTTGATTTCTATTTTTAGTTGTTTCAGTTGCTAAGAATGATGTTTACATTGGATTGTACTATTCCTTTCAACTCTCCATTATAGCGGATTTTGGGGAGTTTTTCAATTGCTCATCTGATGAAAAGGCAAGCTAGAGCACAGATTGCACCTGATTTCTCTTTTTCCACCGTTTCTTAAACAAGATATCAAAAAGAACAAGAGCCAGTGAAAGGATGACCGACACAAGGAGGTACTTTATCCATAGAGGAGCATTCGAGATAAACGGGGTATCTCTTAAGAGACCATAATTTCCACCCGTCACCTGATTAACCCCAACTAGAAAGAGATTGAGGATAAAGGTATAGGCTACAATCATATATTTCTTGAGCAAGGTCTTGTCATAGTGATTCATCAAATAAACCAAGGAATTCACTAGAAGGGCATAGTGCCCAATCAAAAATGAAAAACTGGTGATATGGGGGAAATCATAGGGATCAAAAACAGGGTAAACCAAGGCAAAGACAGCTCCGCTTGCTCCTAAGAGGGCAAAATATTGCTTGCTCCGCCATTTATCTGGCAAGAAAACCACCGCAAACATAGCCAAACGGCAATGATAAAAAGGAAGGCTATTAGAAAATGGAATCCCAAAGCCAACATACCAGCTATATAGGGCTAGTAACTGGAGAATCTGAATCCCCTTAAACAAGCGAACAAATTTTGGATTTTTGTGATAAGCAAGTGCTCCATAAATACAAAGCACTAAGACAAGCATCATAACCCCATACCAAAAAAGCGAAATGGGAGGAGGAACCGTCTGAGATCTGGTGATAAATTGATGGAACATATTTCTATTCTAATTCTTATTTTCTCTATTCTCTAGTTTAACCATTATAGCGAATTAAAAGCGATTTTTCAATTTCTATTTCTTTTCAGTTTGGCTCCCTTATTTATAGGAAAATATGGTAAAATAGAACAGACTAAAAATCATCATTTCACGAAAGGATGCAAGATGAAAATTACGCAAGAAGAGGTAACACACGTTGCCAATCTTTCAAAATTAAGATTCTCTGAAGAAGAAACTGCTGCCTTTGCGACAACCTTATCTAAAATTGTTGACATGGTTGAATTGCTGGGTGAAGTCGACACAACTGGTGTCGCACCTACTACAACCATGGCAGACCGCAAAACTGTACTCCGCCCTGATGTGGCTGAAGAAGGAACAGACCGTGACCGCTTGTTTAAAAACGTACCTGAAAAAGATAACTACTATATCAAGGTACCAGCTATCCTAGATGATGGAGGAGATGCCTAATGACTTTTAATAACAAAACTATTGAAGACTTGCACAATCTCCTTGTCTCTAAGGAAATTTCTGCAACTGAATTGACCCAAGCAACGCTTGAAGATATTAAATCTCGAGAAACAGCTATCAATGCTTTTGTCACTATCGCTGAGGAGCAAGCTCTTGCTCAAGCTAAGGCTATTGATGAGGCTGGAATTGACGTGGATAATGTCCTTTCAGGAATTCCACTGGCTGTTAAGGATAATATCTCTACCGACGGTATCCTTACAACTGCTGCCTCAAAAATGCTCTACAACTACGAGCCTATCTTTGATGCGACAGCCGTTGCCAATGCCAAAGCTAAGGGTATGATTGTCGTTGGAAAAACCAACATGGACGAGTTTGCCATGGGTGGTTCAGGTGAGACTTCCCACTATGGTGCCACTAAAAATGCTTGGGACCACAGCAAGGTTCCTGGTGGTTCATCAAGTGGTTCTGCTGCAGCTGTAGCGTCAGGGCAAGTCCGCTTGTCACTCGGTTCTGATACTGGTGGTTCCATCCGCCAACCTGCCGCCTTCAACGGGATTGTTGGTCTCAAACCAACCTACGGAACGGTTTCTCGTTTCGGTCTCATTGCCTTTGGTAGCTCTCTAGATCAAATCGGACCTTTTGCACCTACTGTTAAGGAAAATGCGCTCTTGCTCAACGCTATTGCCAGCGAAGATGCCAAAGATTCTACTTCTGCTCCTGTCCGCATTGCCGACTTTACTTCAAAAATTGGGCAAGACATCAAGGATATGAAAATTGCTTTGCCTAAGGAATACCTCGGTGAAGGAATTGACCCAGAGGTTAAGGAAACCATCATCAAGGCAGCCAAACATTTTGAGAAACTTGGCGCTATCGTCGAAGAAGTGAGCCTTCCTCACTCAAAATACGGTGTTGCCGTTTACTACATCATCGCTTCATCAGAAGCTTCCTCAAACTTGCAACGCTTTGACGGTATCCGTTATGGCTACCGCGCAGAAGATGCAAGCAACCTTGATGAAATCTATGTAAACAGCCGTAGCCAAGGTTTCGGTGAAGAAGTGAAACGCCGTATCATGCTTGGAACATTTAGCCTTTCATCAGGTTACTATGATGCCTATTACAAGAAGGCTGGACAAGTTCGTACCCTCATCATCCAAGATTTCGAAAACGTCTTTGCGGATTACGACTTGATTTTGGGACCAACTGCACCAAGCGTTGCCTATGATTTGGACTCACTCAACCACGATCCAGTTGCCATGTACTTGGCTGACCTTTTGACCATCCCAGTCAACTTAGCTGGTCTTCCAGGAATTTCTATTCCTGCTGGATTTGCTCAAGGTCTCCCAGTCGGTCTCCAATTGATTGGTCCTAAATACTCAGAGGAAACCATTTACCAAGCTGCTGCTGCTTTTGAAGCAACAACAGACTACCACAAACAACAACCTGTGATTTTTGGAGGTGATAACTAATGAACTTTGAAACAGTCATTGGACTTGAAGTCCACGTAGAGCTCAACACCAATTCAAAAATCTTCTCACCTACTTCTGCCCACTTTGGAAATGACCAAAATGCCAATACCAACGTAATTGACTGGTCTTTCCCAGGCGTACTTCCAGTTCTCAATAAAGGTGTTGTCGATGCAGGTATCAAGGCTGCACTTGCCCTCAACATGGACATCCATAAAAAGATGCACTTTGACCGCAAGAACTACTTCTATCCCGACAATCCCAAAGCCTACCAAATTTCTCAGTTTGATGAACCTATCGGTTATAACGGCTGGATTGAAGTCGAGCTAGAAGACGGTACGACCAAGAAAATCGGTATCGAACGTGCTCACCTAGAAGAAGACGCTGGTAAAAACACCCACGGTACAGATGGCTACTCCTATGTTGACCTCAACCGCCAAGGGGTACCATTGATTGAGATTGTTTCTGAAGCCGACATGCGTTCCCCAGAAGAAGCCTATGCTTACCTGACAGCCCTCAAGGAAGTTATCCAGTACGCTGGCATTTCTGACGTTAAGATGGAAGAAGGTTCTATGCGTGTGGATGCCAATATTTCGCTTCGCCCTTATGGTCAAGAAAAATTCGGTACCAAAACTGAGTTGAAAAACCTCAACTCCTTCTCAAATGTTCGCAAGGGTCTTGAATACGAAGTCCAACGTCAAGCCGAAATCCTTCGCTCAGGTGGTCAAATTCGCCAAGAAACACGCCGTTACGATGAAGCGAACAAGGCAACCATCCTCATGCGTGTCAAGGAAGGAGCTGCAGACTACCGCTACTTCCCAGAACCAGACCTACCCCTCTTTGAAATCTCTGATGAGTGGATCGAAGAAATGCGTACAGAGCTGCCAGAATTTCCAAAGGAACGCCGTGCGCGCTACGTATCTGACCTTGGCTTGTCAGACTACGATGCTAGCCAGTTGACTGCAAACAAAGTCACTTCTGACTTCTTTGAGAAAGCTGTTGCTCTCGGTGGTGATGCTAAACAAGTCTCTAACTGGCTCCAAGGTGAAGTTGCTCAGTTCTTGAACGCAGAAGGCAAAACTCTCGAACAAATCGAATTGACACCAGAAAACTTGGTTGAAATGATTGCCATCATCGAAGACGGCACTATTTCTTCTAAGATTGCCAAAAAAGTCTTTGTCCACCTAGCTAAAAATGGCGGTGGAGCGCGTGACTACGTGGAAAAAGCAGGAATGGTCCAAATCTCAGACCCAGATGTTTTGATTCCAATCATCCACCAAGTCTTTGCGGATAACGAAGCAGCCGTTGCCGACTTCAAGTCAGGCAAACGCAACGCAGACAAGGCCTTCACAGGATTCCTCATGAAAGCAACCAAAGGACAAGCCAACCCACAAGTTGCCCTTAAACTACTTGCACAGGAATTGGCCAAGTTGAAAGAAAGTGAGTAATTCGCTACTAGTCACCCAATAGTCTACTCAGCAAGAGAGAAACTACCTGTTCAATCATATAGTTAGGAGACACATGAAAAAGTTTTACGCTCTTTTAATGACCTGTTTATTACTTGTTTTTCTATCCGTGCCTCAAATCGTTGATGCGGGTGTCGGACATTCCAGAAGTGGAGGGAGTAGCCGCAGTAGCTCCAGAAGTAGCAGCCGCTCAAGTGGAGGTGGAAGTCGTTCTGGTGGCTCATCCTACCACTACTACCGCTCTGGATATGGGTCATCTTCTGACAGTTCTGCTAGCTCTCCCTATCTAGGATTTATGTTCATATTAGTCGGAGGAATCATACTAGTTGTTATCGTCAAATCCTTGCAGAATAAGTCTGGAGATTCAAGTTCAACAGACACTAGTAATGATTCTCAAACGCTCCATCGTCGAGTTGAACACAACACACGGGCCATTAGTCTTGTGAAATACGGAGATCCAAACTTTGACGCGGAAGCTTTCACATCTTGGGTTAAGGAAGTCTACCTTAAATTGCAGGTTGCCTGGACTGAGAAAAATTGGAACTCTGTCCGCGCTTTGGAAAGTACCAGTCTCTACTCCCAACACAGTGCCCAACTCGAAGACCATATTCGTGCTAAAACAACTAATGTTTTAGAGAAAGTTTGTATCGAAAATGTTCGCATCAAGGAGTTTATTGAAAATCCTGACGGAAACGATACCTTAGTGGTGATTCTATCATCAATTTTACGAGACTATGTCATTGACGATGAGACTCGCCGTGTCCTTGAAGGAGACCCTAAAAAAGATCTCTTCACCGTGTATCAATTGAACTTTATCCGCCAACACGGTAGCCAAACGCAAGCAGTCAATACAGACCAAGTTGTGAGCGACCACTGTCCAAACTGTGGCGCCCCATTGAAAATCTCTGCAGTTAGCGAGTGCGACTACTGTGGTGCCAATCTCTCTCGCAGTCCAAACCAATGGGTACTGGATACCTATGATGTTGTGGATGAAGACGAGCTTTATAATTAGGAGGAATTATGGGATTTATACGTGCAGCCTTATCAGCAGGCTTAAATAGTTTTAATGATAGTAAATTCAAGGAAGCCATCGTCCTTCCAGACAATGTCTCTGGCGACGCCTTGGCCATCAAGGGACAATTACTCACAAAAGACCCAGATGGACGTTCTCGTCACAGCAATCAAAATACTGGACTTTTGTCAGATGGCAGTGTGGTTATCGTTCCTCAAGGTTATACCGCTGTTTTGGTAAACAACGGTACCTTCCTTGGTGAAGTCCTCGAAGCTGGTAGCCACGAATGGCAAGCTGGTGATAACGCCTGGCTCCTTGAAAAAGGTGGTTTAAAAGGCACTTGGGAAAACTTTAAAAACCGTTTCTCTTTCGGTGGACAAGTCATCACCCAACAAGAAATTATTTTTATCCGCATGCAACCTATTGCAGGTAATAAGTTCGGCACACAAAATGCGGTCGAATACTTCAGCGAACGTTACCAACAGCTGCTTAATATCCGTTTCTATGGCTTGTTTGATGTAAAAATAGCAGATCCAGTCCTCTTCTACGTGAGTTCTGTTAGCCGTCAAATTACTGACGGACAGCCATTTACTCTCCAAGATGTAGCTCAAGGAACGCTCCGTCAAAATATCGCACCGAAAATCGCGATTGCCATTGCCAAATATACCAACGAAAACAAGGTTGATATCTATAGCCTCAATGCCAACCAAGACACCTTTAACGAACTCGCTAAACAAGAGGTCAACAAGGTTTGGACAGGCCTCTACGGTATTGAAGCAACTAATATCTTGCTTGAAGACCTCAGCTACGACCAAGAAAGTCTTGCCATTGTCCGCAAACTTGACAGTGAGCTCGCTGCCATGAAGTATAACACGATTGAGATTGAAGAACGCCGTGCGCGCAACGAAGCGCTTATTGCTGCTGCTGCCAACGAAGGAAATGGCAATGGGATGAACATGTTTATGGGCATGAATCTTGGCCAAACTCTCGGTGGTCAACTAAGTCAACAAGTCCAAAATCAAGCACCGGCTCAAAATGCTGGGCAAGCTACTAGCAAGAATTTTTATATCGAAGTCGATGGAAAATACGTCCTCGTCACCAAAGACGAAGATGGCAATATCGTACCAGTCAACTAATTAAGCTCCTTTTGACATTTGAGTAATGTTGTCTTTTATGGTACAATAAAGAGTAAATTATTTTATTAAAGAGGTAAAAACATGATTGAAGCAAGTAAATTAAAGGCTGGTATGACCTTTGAAACAGCTGACGGAAAATTGATCCGCGTTTTGGAAGCTAGCCACCACAAACCAGGTAAAGGAAATACCATCATGCGTATGAAATTGCGTGATGTCCGTACTGGTTCTACATTTGACACAAGCTACCGTCCAGAGGAAAAATTTGAACAAGCCATCATCGAGACTGTCCCAGCTCAATACTTGTACAAAATGGATGACACAGCCTACTTCATGAATACAGAAACTTACGACCAATACGAAATCCCTGTAGTCAACGTTGAAAACGAGTTGCTTTACATCCTTGAAAACTCAGAAGTGAAGATCCAATTCTACGGAACTGAAGTGATTGGTGTCACCGTTCCTACTACTGTTGAATTGACAGTTGCAGAAACTCAACCATCTATCAAAGGTGCTACGGTTACAGGTTCTGGTAAACCAGCAACGATGGAAACTGGACTTGTCGTAAACGTTCCAGACTTCATCGAAGCAGGACAAAAACTCGTTATCAACACTGCAGAAGGAACTTACGTTTCTCGTGCCTAATCTCTAGAAAGAGGTCATTCTATGGGAATTGAAGAACAACTTGGCGAAATCGTTATCGCCCCACGTGTACTTGAAAAAATCATTGCTATTGCTACTGCAAAAGTAGAGGGTGTTCACTCTTTTTCAAACAAATCAGTATCTGACACCCTTTCAAAACTTTCTCTTGGCCGTGGTGTTTATCTTAAAAACGTGGACGAAGAGCTCACAGCAGATATCTATCTCTACCTTGAGTACGGAGTAAAAGTTCCTAAGGTAGCGGTTGCTATCCAGAAAGCTGTTAAAGATGCCGTCCGCAATATGGCTGATGTAGAACTCGCTGCTATCAATATCCACGTTGCAGGTATCGTTCCAGATAAAACACCAAAACCAGAATTGAAAGATCTATTTGACGAGGACTTCCTCAATGACTAGTCCACTATTAGAATCTAGACGCCAACTCCGTAAATGCGCTTTTCAAGCTCTCATGAGCCTTGAATTCGGTACGGATGTCGAAACTGCTTGTCGTTTCGCCTATACTCATGATCGTGAAGATACGGATGTGCAACTTCCAGCCTTTTTGACAGAGCTAGTTTCTGGTGTTCAGGCTAAAAAGGAAGAACTAGACAAGCAAATCACACAGCATTTAAAAACAGGTTGGACCATCGAGCGTTTAACACTCGTGGAGAGAAACCTCCTTCGCTTGGGAGTCTTTGAAATCACTTCATTTGACACCCCACAGCTGGTTGCTGTCAATGAAGCTATCGATCTTGCAAAGGACTTCTCAGATCAAAAATCTGCCCGTTTTATCAACGGACTACTCAGCCAGTTTGTAACAGAAGAACAGTAAATAGAAAAAGTGTTTGACAATTATCAAACACTTTTTCTTTGCCTCCACTATCTTAAAAAGTGGTAATAGACATAATTATAAACAAAAATCCAGATGGGTTTTGCATAAATGAGAAAATTGAAAAAACTATGGCACAAGATGGTGATTTTTAGGTTCTTTGTCCACCAATATACTAGAGCAAAGAAAAGACCAACAAAACTATAAATAATCAAACTGATAGGATCGCGATGGGATAATACCAAGTGACTGAGGCCAAAGATAAGAGCTGATAAAATAACATCCAGATAATACTTGGACTGGGGAAAGAAGGTATTCATAAAATACCCTCTATCAATTAGTTCCTCTGATATAGGTGCGACGACTACTGTTAAACTAAAACTGAGAACAGTTGATAGAAAAGTTGGTTGCCCATTGGAGTACAGAATCGAAAGAAGGTCTTGAAAGATATACTTGTTATCAATTAGGTGATGAAACTGTATCTGAAAAGCATCCACCAATTGACGATCAAAATAAGTAGCCACTAGAGCAACTACAAGGTAAAAGAATCTTGACTTCTTTGAACCCTTTTTTTCAAAAATATAGAGCATCTCTTTCTTTTTGAGCCAGTAGATAAATAATAGCAAAAGAGCCATTACTTCAACTGTTAAAAAGATAGAATAACCATCTATCCCCCATCCTAAAAACTTAGTTAGATGCATAATTCCTAACTCTGGTAGATAAACCGATAGAAATACCAGTGATGTATAGACTCCCAAATGCCCTAGTTTTTTCATACTTACACCTTTAATTTATCAATAGCCAATACCATAAGCACGTCTAGTCGCATGATTCAGTATTGTACTCCATTCTGTCGCCAAACTATATGCATATGGCGAAGGCCAATGTCTATCATCAACTAACCAAATCATACCACCACCTGAAACTTGCTCTAAGTCCTCAGATGAAAGAACTGTAAATGTTTCTGTACCTGTCCTATCAAGTAGCTCCTTAAAATAAATTTTTGTAAGCTTACATCTACAGTATATATCTTTTTGTCTATTTTATAGTCCGTCTCCTCAACTGTCAATTTTTTATCCTAAACAGTAGCTTTACTCATTGAGAAATAAGAAATTGATAAAAGAGATTTCTCTATCTTCCCATCAAATTAGAAAAAGTGTTTGACAAGTATCAAACACTTTTTCTTTACTTCCTACTATCTAAAAATCAAATAATAGATATAAAATAAGAGCGACGGAGCATAAGGAATCGCATTATAGAAACTATGACAAACAATGGTAAATCGAAGACTACCCGTAACTCGATAAGCAACTGCAAATAGAAGACCAAGAATACTATACATTAGGAGACTGATGGGGTCACGATGGGATAGAACTAAGTGACTAAGCCCAAAGATGAAAGAAGACAAGATCACATCCAAATAAAACTCCGACTTCGGAAAGAAGGTATTCATAAAATAACCCCTATAGATTGTCTCCTCAACAACAGGTACAATTGAAATGTTAAAGATTAAAAATATAAGACTTGATAGAGTCGTTTCTCTTCCGTTTGAGTAAAGTTCCGAAAGAAGGTCTTGGAAAATAAAGCTATGGTCAATCAATCGAATATTCTGCATTCTAAATCCATTTAAAAAAGAATAGATAAGGAAACAAGCTACCAAGAAAGCGAGATAGGACCAGTGCCAACCCTTTTTCTCGAAGATAAAGAGCATCTTCTTCTTTTTCAACCACAAAACGAATAAAAAGAAAATAAGCAACACTTCTCCAACTAGGAAGATTATATAGCTGTCCATTCCTAAACCGAAGATCCTAGCTAGAGTTATGGCTCCTAATGGCGTTAAATAAATGTACAGGAACATTAAAATCATACAGATTCCTAAATGTATTGTCTTTTTCATTCTTTCTCTCCTAATGGTAAACTCTCTATTAGGGCAATATAGAGGATATACCATTGATTATTTTCTTATTTATCAAGAGTATTCATATTTATCCATGCTCTATTATCAAAATAGCTAGAACAAATTGTTCTAGCTTTTAAATTTTCTTAGTATTTTCTAAAGCGTTGGTAACGTTCTTCGATAAGTTGGTCGAGTGGTAGTTCTTGCAACCTATCTAGTTCTGCACGCAATTCATTTTTAACGCAACTTAGCAGTTCTTTACTTGACAGCCCTGCTTCTGAGATTACCTTGTCTACGATTCCCATTTCTAGAAGTTCATGCGAAGTGATTTTCATCAATTCCGCTGCTTCCATAGCACGACTTCCATCCTTCCAAAGGATAGAGGCAAATCCTTCCGGGCTAAGTACGGCGTAGATTGAGTTTTCTAACATCCAGACACGGTTAGCTACGGCTAGAGCTAGGGCCCCACCAGATCCACCTTCACCGATAATAATCGCGATGATTGGAACCTTGAGATCACTCATTTCCATCAGGTTTCGGGCGATTGCTTCACCTTGTCCACGTTCCTCGGCTCCAACACCTGGGTAAGCACCCGCCGTATTGATAAAGGTCACAACTGGACGACCAAACTTTTCTGCCTGTTTCATCAAGCGTAAGGCCTTACGATAACCTTCTGGATGAGGTTGCCCGAAATTCCGTTTGAGGTTGTCATGAAGACTCTTCCCCTTTTGGATACCAACGACAGTTACTGCTTGTTCACCTAACCAGCCAATTCCACCGATAACCGCACCATCATCGCGGAAAGAGCGATCTCCATGCAATTCGATAAACTCGTCAAAGATTCCATTGGAAAAATCAAGTGCGGTCAAACGACTCTGCTCGCGTGCCTCTCTGACTATTTTTGCAATATTCATCCGCGACTTCCTCCATGCAATCTTACTAATTTAGCAATTGTTTCAGGCAATTCTCTCCGTTTGACAATTGCATCAACAAATCCATGTTCAAGCAGAAATTCTGCCTTTTGGAAGTCATCCGGCAAGGTCTCACGAACTGTATTTTCGATAACACGACGTCCAGCAAACCCAACCAAACTCTGTGGCTCCGCTAGGATAATATCACCTTCCATAGCAAAAGAAGCTGTCACCCCACCTGTTGTCGGATCGGTTAAAATAGTTAGGTAAAAAAGTCCTGCCTTGGAATGGCGTTGAACTGCCGCAGAAATTTTAGCCATCTGCATCAAGCTCATGATTCCTTCTTGCATACGGGCTCCACCAGAAGCTGTGAAGAGAACGACTGGCAAGTTTTCTACCGTTGCATACTCAAACAAGCGCGTGATTTTTTCACCCACAACGGTTCCCATAGAAGCCATGATAAAGTTTGAATCCATGATCCCAAGGGCAACTTTTTGTCCCTTGATGCTAGCTGTACCAGTTAGTACTGCTTCATCCAAACCTGTCTTTTCACGCATTGTTGCAAGTTTTTTCTGGTAGCCAGGAAAGTTTAATGGATCTTGAGTTTCAATACCCGTAAACATCTCCACAAAGCTACCAGAATCAATCGTCAAATCCAAGCGTTCCTGAGCTGAAATACGGAAAGTATAGCTACAATGGGGACAAATTCGTTCGCTCCCAAGATCCTTTTGATAAATGGTGTGTTTACAACCAGGACACTGGGAGAAGAGTTCATCCGGAACCTCAGGCTTGGCTTGTGGTTTCTGCCTTACGGAACGGTTAGGATTGATCCGAATATACTTATCCTTTTTACTAAATAGAGCCATAACTCCCCCTTTTAGTTCTCATACTGTTTGAAAGTCTATTCTTTTTCTTGGTATTTTGGCAAGAAAGTTTCCATCAAGAAGGAAGTATCGTAGTCACCAGCGATAACTCGGCGGTCTGAAATCAGATCCAACTGGAAGTCTGCATTGGTTTGCACTCCTTCAATATCAAGTTCATAAAGTGCCCGTTGCATCTTCATAAGAGCATCAAAACGATTCTCCCCATGAACAATGATTTTAGCAATCATACTATCATAGTAAGGGGGAATAGTATAACCTGGATAAACTGCTGAGTCCACGCGCAAGCCAACTCCACCACTTGGTAGATAGAGATTGGTAATTTTCCCTGGGCTTGGAGCAAAGTTAAATGCTGGATTTTCTGCATTGATCCGGCACTCGATAGCATGACCTCGTAGGACGATATCTTCTTGTTTGAAAGGTAAAGGTTGACCGGCAGCAATGCGAATCTGCTCTTTCACGATATCAACACCTGAAACAAACTCTGTGACTGGGTGTTCAACTTGCACACGAGTATTCATTTCCATGAAGTAGAAATTGCCACTCGCTTCATCGAGTAGAAATTCAATCGTTCCTGCATTTTCGTAGCCTACAGACTCTGCAGCACGAACGGCGGCAGCACCAATTTCATGACGAAGGGTTTTGCCAATCGCAATGGATGGGCTTTCTTCTAAGACCTTTTGGTTATTCCGTTGGAGTGAACAGTCCCGTTCACCAAGATGGACAACATGACCCTCTTGGTCCGCAAGAATCTGAACTTCGATATGACGAGCTGGATAAATCACACGCTCAAGATACATAGCACCATTTCCAAAATTGGCCTTGGCTTCACTGGATGCTGTTTCAAAGGCTGCGACCAAGTCTTCTGCCTTTTCAACCTTACGAATCCCTTTTCCACCACCACCTGCTGATGCCTTAAGCATGACTGGATAGCCAATTTTTTCTGCAACTGCAAGCGCCTCTTCAGCCGTGTGAACTTCACCATCAGATCCTGGGATAACTGGAACCCCAGCCTTGATCATTTGCTCACGCGCATTGATCTTATCTCCCATGGTATCCATCACAGCACCAGAAGGGCCGATGAACTTAATTCCCACTTCATCACACATCGTGGCAAACTTGGAGTTTTCGCTAAGAAATCCAAAACCTGGATGGATGGCTTCTGCTTCTGTCAAGACTGCAGCAGACAAAATCGCATTGATATTGAGATAAGATTCTGTCGCCTTACCAGGTCCGATACAGATAGCTTCATCCGCTAGGAGTGTGTGAAGAGCTTCCTTATCAGCGGTTGAATAGACTGCTACGGTTGCAATGCCCAATTCACGCGCAGCTCGAATAATGCGAACCGCAATCTCACCACGGTTGGCAATCAAAATTTTACGAAACATGGAGATCCTCCTTAGTTTCCAATTGCAAAGGTAAGAGTACCACTCGCTGCAAGCTTACCATCTACTTCAGCCTTTGCTTCAACCACAGCAATCGTACCACGACGTTTAACAAAAGTAGCCGTCATGACTAATTGGTCACCTGGTACAACTTGCTTCTTGAACTTAACCTTATCCATGCCAGCATAGAAGACCAGCTTTCCTTTGTTTTCAGGCTTAGACAATTCCAAGACACCAGCAGTCTGAGCCAAGGCTTCCATGATAAGAACACCTGGCATGACTGGGTATTGTGGAAAATGACCATTGAAGAAAGGTTCGTTGATGGTCACATTTTTAATGGCAACAATGGTATCCTCGCTCACTTCCAAGACACGATCCACTAGGAGCATGGGGTAGCGATGGGGTAGAGCTTCTTTGATTCCTTGAATATCGATCATTTGATGCGTACCAATCCTTTACCGAACTCAACCATTTCTTCATTTGAAACGAGAATTTCTGTCACCACACCATCCTTAGGTGCAGGAATTTCATTCATGACCTTCATGGCTTCGATGATCACCAAAGTCTGACCTTTTTTAACACTGTCTCCAACTGTGACAAAGGCAGGTTTATCTGGTCCAGCGGCCAAGTAAGCCACCCCTACAAGTGGACTTTCAACGACATCACCCTCTGGAGCAACAGTCGTTTCAGCTGGTGCTGGAGCTTCTTCCACTGCACTCTCTACTGGAGTTGAAGGGGCAGAAACTACTGGACTAGGAGCCACTGCAGCTGGCGCTGGAGCAACTTGAGCTGATGCTTCAGAAGCCATTCTTGCTTCATTCTTACTAAACTGCAATTCGTCCGTTCCATTTTTATAAGAAAATTCTCTCAAACTTGATTGGTCAAATTGAGCCATCAAGTCCTTGATTTCATTTAAATTCATAATTATTTATTCTCCCAACGTTTGAAAGCAAGAACCGCATTGTGTCCACCAAAACCAAAAGTGTTTGAAATAGCATAAGGGATTTCTTGCTCCAAGCCTTGTCCATAAACGACATTCGCTTCGATATAGTCTGATAACTCACTTGTTCCAGCCGTCATTGGTACAAAGTTATGACGCATAGCTTCGATGGTAGCAATTGCTTCTACCGCCCCTGCAGCACCAAGCAAGTGTCCTGTAAAGGACTTAGTTGAAGATACAGGTACTTCTTTACCAAGAACAGCTACGATCGCACCACTTTCTCCTTTTTCATTAGCAGGAGTTGAAGTTCCGTGGGCATTGACGTAAGCCACTTGCTCTGGAGAAATTTCTGCTTCTTCCAAAGCCAACTTCATAGCCTTAATAGCACCTTGACCCTCTGGATGAGGTGAAGTCATGTGGTAAGCATCACAGGTATTACCGTAGCCAACTACTTCAGCCAAGATAGTTGCGCCACGTTTTTCAGCATGTTCAAGACTTTCAAGAACCAACATACCTGAACCTTCTCCCATCACAAAACCATTACGGTCTTTGTCAAATGGGATAGAAGCACGAGTTGGATCCTCTGTAGTTGATAGGGCAGTCAATGCTTGGAAACCAGCGATGGCAAAAGGAGTGATAGATGATTCTGATCCACCAACTAACATGACATCTTGGAAACCAAACTTGATAGAACGGAAGGCATCTCCGATGGCATCATTTGATGAGGCGCAGGCTGTATTGATTGATTTACAGATACCGTTTGCTCCGAAACGCATGGCAACATTTCCTGAAGCCATATTTGGCAAGGCTTTTGGAAGTGTCATTGGTTTAACGCGTTTTGGACCTTTTTCATGAAGACGGATAACCTGATCTTCGATTTCTTTAATTCCCCCAATACCAGAAGCCACGATGACACCAAAGCGATCTTTATCAATTGCTTCTACATCAAGATTTGCATTTGTCACCGCTTCTTGAGCCGCATACAAGGCATACAAAGAATAGTTGTCAAAACGGTTGGTATCTTTTTTGACAAAGTATTTATCAAATGGGAAATCTTGAACTTCTGCCGCATTGTGCACAGCAAATTCGCTGTGGTCAAACTTAGTGATTTCTCCAATTCCAATCTTCCCAGTTTGCAAACTGTTCCAAAATTCTTCTGGAGTATTTCCGATAGGAGAGGTCAATCCGTAACCTGTTACTACAACTCGATTTAGTTTCATCTGTCTTACCTATATCTTTCCTTATTTTTTACATGCTAAGTCCGCCATCAACTGCGAGAACTTGTCCAGTCAAATAATCCTGTCCAGCCAGGAACACTGTAGCATCTGCGATATGTTCTGCTTGACCGAACTGTTTCATTGGGATTTGGGCCAATGTCGCTTCCTTAACCTTATCAGACAAAACAGCAGTCATATCTGACTCGATCATCCCTGGTGCAAGAGCATTTACGCGTACGTTGCGATTGGCAACTTCACGTGCAACTGACTTGGTAAAACCAATCAAACCTGCTTTAGAAGCTGCATAGTTGGCTTGTCCGATATTTCCCATCAAACCGACCACACTAGACATGTTAATAATCGCACCTTCACGTGCCTTGATCATCTGTTTCAATACTGCTTGCGTCATGTTGAAGGCACCTGTCAAGTTGATCTTAATCACTTTTTCAAAGTCTTCTTCGGTCATCTTGAGCATAAGCGTATCTTGAGTGATCCCAGCATTGTTGACCAAGACATCGACAGAACCGAGTTCTGCAATCGCTTGATCTATCATACGCTTGGCATCTGCAAAGTCTGAAACATCACCTGAGATCGGTACTACTTTGACGCCGTAGTTTGAAAACTCAGCCAGCAATTCTTCTGAGATTGCTCCTCGACTATTCAAGACTACATTAGCGCCTAGGTGGGCAAATTTGTGAGCAATGGCAAGTCCGATGCCACGACTTGAACCTGTTACAAAGACATTTTTGTTTGTAAGTTGCATTCTATTTCTCCTGTTTCCTGTTGTATTTTGTGGGAGAAGGGATCATTAGTTTCCTAACAAAGCATCCAAGCTTGCTTGGTCTTCAACGTTAGCTAGCTGAGCTGTTTTATCGATTTTTTTGACAAAGCCTGACAGGACCTTTCCAGGACCAATTTCAATAAAGTTGGTTACCCCAGCATCCTGCATCACAGCAATACTTTCATAAAAACGAACAGGTTCTTTGACCTGACGCGTCAAAAGCTCTTGGATTCGACCTTTTTCCATAACAGCAGCTTCCGTATTGCCGACTAGTGGGCAAGTAAAGTCAGAGAAACTCACTCCTTCAAGAGCTCCAGCTAGTTGCTGACTGGCTGGCTCAAGAAGAGCTGTATGGAAAGGACCAGATACATTTAAAGGAATCAATCGTTTGGCTCCTGCTTCCTGCAAGAGTTGGACCGCACGGTCAACTGCAGCCACTTCACCACCAATGACGATTTGGCTTGGAGTATTGTAGTTAGCTGGAGTGACTATACCGACTTCAGAAGCAGTTTTGCAAGCTTCCTCTATCACATCTACTGGAGTATTGAGGACGGCTACCATCTTGCCTGAACCAGCAGGCGCCGCCTCTTCCATATAAGCCCCGCGCTTAGCAACCAAGGCAACTGCCTCTTCAAAGTCCAAGGCACCGCTTGCTACAAGAGCAGAATATTCACCAAGAGACAATCCTGCTACCATATCCGGCTGATAACCCTTTTCTTTCAATAGTCGGTAAATAGAAACCGAGGTCGCCAAAATAGCTGGCTGTGTATAACGAGTCTGGTTTAACTTTGTTTCTTCCTTATCAATCAAGTCACGAAGGTCATAACCCAGTACTTGACTAGCTTGATCAATGGTTTCCTTGACAATAGGATAGTGTTCATAGAGGTCTCGTCCCATCCCAAGATATTGAGCACCTTGACCGGCAAATAGAAAGGCTGTTTTAGTCATTTCTTACAACTCCTGCCCAACGAGAGGCTTCTTCTTGAATTTTTTTGGCAGCGCCATAGTATAGATCTTTTAGGATTTCTTCGACAGTTTCCTCTTTAGAAACCAAACCAGCGATCTGACCTGCCATGACGGATCCACCTTCTACATCTCCATGAACAACGGCTTTAGCAAGAGCACCAGCTCCCATTTGCTCAAAGATTTCTAAATCTGGATCTTCTTGTTTAAAGGCATCCTTTTCAGCCTGTTCAAAGTCACGTGTCAACTGATTTTTAATGGCGCGAACAGCATGTCCAAAATGTTGAGCTGAAATAGTCGTATCGATATCACGCGCTTTTAAGATTTTTTCCTTGTATTTTGGATGGGCGTTAGATTCCTTGGCTACTACGAAACGCGTACCAACTTGAACAGCCTCTGCACCAAGCATAAAGCCTGCAGCGACACCTTCACCGTCCGCAATTCCTCCAGCTGCGATAACCGGAATTGAAACAGCTGCAGCAACTTGGCGAACCAAGGTCATCGTTGTTAATTTACCAATATGTCCACCGGCTTCCATTCCCTCTGCAATAACCGCATCTGCACCAATTTTTTCCATGCGTTTTGCCAAAGCAACACTTGGAACAACAGGAATAACTGTAATTCCTGCATCATGGAAACGAGTCATGTATTTACTTGGATTTCCTGCACCAGTTGTAACCACCTTGACCCCTTCTTCAATCACGAGATCAACGATGTCTTCTACAAAAGGTGACAAGAGCATGATGTTGACACCAAAAGGTTTGTCCGTAAGTGATTTGATTTTATCGATATTAGCCTTTACGACCTCTTTAGGTGCATTCCCACCACCGATAATTCCTAGACCACCAGCTTTTGATACTGCACCAGCCAAGTCACCGTCTGCAACCCAGGCCATTCCTCCTTGAAAAATAGGATAATCAATGTTCAATAATTCTGTAATACGTGTTTTCATAGTGCCTCCATCATTCTTTGCTTACGTAATAGTTCGATGAGTTTATCGTTTGAGTTTCAAACTATTACCTAAACAAGAGGGAGTGGGTTTCCCCTACTCCTTCTAGTAATATGTTAATTATTTTGTTTGCTCTTCAACGTAGGCAACCAAGTCACCAACTGTTTTCAAGTTATCTTCTGCTTCGATTTGGATATCGAAAGCATCTTCGATTTCAGAGATTACTTGGAACAAGTCCAATGAATCTGCATCCAAATCATCAAAAGTAGATTCAAGTGTTACTTCTGATGCGTCTTTCCCAAGTTCTTCAACGATAATTTCTTGTACTTTTTCAAATACTGCCATGATAGGACTCCTTTAAAATATAAAAAATTTATAACTATGTGTTTACCACATGATTACCTAGATTGTAAGAATGAGTGTGCCCCATGTCAAACCTCCACCGAAGCCTGATAGGAGAATCGTCTGGCTACCATCTAAACGAATCATGCCATTTTCCACACACTCTGAGAGCAAAATCGGGATACTTGCTGCACTGGTATTTCCATACTCCATCATATTGGCAGGAAGCTTGTCTCGGTCTACGCCGATCTTCTTAGCCATCTTATCCAAAATGCGGATATTTGCCTGATGAAGCAATAGATAATCCAATTCCGATGCTGCGATTGGACCATTTTCAATGGTTTCTTTGATCGATCTAGCAACATCACGATTTGCAAAATCAAAAACTGCTCGTCCATCCATCTTCAAAAAAGCAGGAACTGCTTCTTGATCCGAGAAAGGAGAAGCCAAAGCCGTTTGACCATAGGTCAAACACTCGCTCCGAGAGCCATCTGTATAGAGACTTTCCACAAGGAAGTGCCGTGTTTCGCTCGCTTCCAAGAGAACCCCACCAGCTCCATCTCCAAAGAGAACAGCTGTCGAACGATCTGACCAATCAACTGCCTTGGATAAGGTTTCAGCCCCGATAACAATCCCTTTTTTGAACTGTCCAGAACTTAAAAACTTTTCTGCAGTTGAGAGAGCGAATACAAAGCCACTGCAAGCTGCTGTCAGATCAAAGGCGAAAGCTCTGTGCGCTCCGATATTTGCCTGAACTCGAGCTGCTGTGGAAGGCATCATCGAGTCTGGGGTAATCGTCGCTACAATGATAAAATCAATCTGATCCGCTGTTAAGCTCCCTTTAGCCAGCAAGCTCTTAGCAACTTCTGTCGCCAAGTCACTTGTAGACTCTGTTTTTGAAATATGTCTCTGTTTAATTCCTGTCCGACTTGAAATCCACTCATCGCTTGTGTCCATGATTTGGGCTAAGTCATGATTAGTGACCACTTGCTCTGGAACATAATGAGCAACCTGGCTTATCTTTGCAAAAGCCATTATTTCAAATCCTCCAAAAATTGATAAAGTTTCGTTAAGCCTCTGCCCATGACTTCTTTTTCCTCAGGGCTCATGCCATCGATGATTTTTTCGACCATAGCCTTGTGGAATCGTTTATGAAGGCGGTGAACCAAACGACCTTTCTTTGTCAAATGCAGATAGACCACTCGACGGTCTTGGTCAGAACGAATACGCTCAATATAACCTTTTCTCTCCAGGTTATTCAAACTCGTCGTCACTGTTCCAAGAGTTACCATCAGTTCTTTGGAAACCTTACTTGGCGTTGCCTCCGGGAACTTCCCAATCACATCGATCGTGTGCATTTCTTTGATGGAGATGTCTTTGAATCGACTACCTCGTAAGCTAACCTCCTCAATCACAAGGACGTTATTAAAAATAGATGTTAGATAATCATTTACTTGTTGGTAGTCCAAATCGTTTCCCTCCCCCTCAAAAAGCTTTTACAATCAAAACATTTGATAAAAGAAGTATAACAAACTTCAAAAAATTGTGCAAGTATTTTTTTACATTCCTGTAAATTTTGGTCTTCTTCTTTCAGAATGCGCTCGAACCCCTT
Organism: Streptococcus sp. GMD6S; assembly: GCF_000297015.1. The sequence goes on from NZ_AJRH01000013.1 coordinate 24,617, forward strand.
CTTTGAAATCTTCAGTTAGAGATAACGATTCTTGTAGTTTCAATTCTAATTCAGCATAATTCTGCCAATCCTTGAATTGACTTTCCCAAACTAACTTTTTAATCGCTGCGTATGAGTTTGCTGAACCTCTTCTTAATTTTTTCAGAACTTGTTCTCTTGTTTTTTCTAATTTGTCAACTTCACAAACACGGTATACCACGCCCCATTCTAGCGCTTTTTCAGCAGTTAAGGCTTCACCTGTCATGGCAAGTTGTGCAGCCCGTGTTACCCCGATGCTACGACTCAAGAGATGAATCCCACCAGCGTCTGGCGCCAATCCAACTCCGACAAAGGCTTGAATGAATTTTGCCTTGTCAGTCGCTAAACAGAAATCAACTGCTACTGCCATATTTGCTGCAGCACCAGCAACCGCTCCATCTACCTCCATCAAAACAGGTTTAGGAATTTGCTTGATTTTAAAAGAAATTGTATTGACTAATTCTGCAATCTTATTCAAAGAAGGGATATCATCTTCGTCTACTGCGCGTTTCATCTCAACCAAGTCTCCTCCAACTGAAAAGACCTTCCCATTCGCATTAATCAAGATGAACTGCACAGCTTGATCCTGCTCCGCTAGAGTCAAAGCTTCTAAAATTTCCTCACACATTGGGATATGGAAACCATTTGCCACTTCGGGACGATTCAAAGTAATGATAGCCAGATCATCTACGATCTGATATAAGATATGATTCATAGCTTCTCCTTTTCTTTTATAAGGCAATAAAATTGTTTTATCATCAAAGTATACCTTTTTTTGGATAAAGAGGCAAGGAAAAACTAAAGGAAAGTGTCTCAGCTGATTATTTACCCATCATTTATGAGTGTGAGTAAAATTTGACACCCTTACTTTTAAACTGTTATCCCTTTTCAAAATAAGTTAGTGTTTTCTTCTATTATAATAGGAAGTTATTTTCTTCATTGAAAAATACCCCTCTTTCTGCTATAATCGTATAAAATACTTACTTGAGGAGTCCTTATGAAGGTTGTAAAATTTGGCGGAAGCTCGCTTGCCTCTGCTGGTCAGTTAGAAAAAGTTTTAAACATCGTTAAAAGTGATAAAGAACGCCGTTTTGTAGTCGTTTCTGCACCCGGCAAACGCAATGCTGAAGATACCAAGGTAACTGATGCTTTGATTAAATACTATCGCGACTATGTGGCTGGAAATGACATCAGTGCTAGCCAAAGCTGGATCATTGACCGTTATGCCGCTATGGTTAGTGAACTAGGGTTAAAACCTGCTGTTTTAGAAAAAATCTCTAAAAGTATTCGGGCCTTGGCAACTCTTCCTATAGAGGACAATGAATTTCTCTATGATACCTTCCTAGCGGCTGGAGAAAATAACAATGCCAAATTGATTGCAGCCTACTTTAACCAAAACGGTATCGATGCACGCTATGTTCACCCAAGAAAAGCTGGGATCGTTGTCACAAGTGAACCAGGAAACGCACGCATCATCCCATCTAGTTATGACAAGATTGAAGGCTTGGCTGATAGCAACGAAGTCCTTGTCATCCCTGGTTTCTTTGGTGTGACTAAGGAAAATCAAATCTGTACTTTTTCACGTGGTGGTTCAGATATCACAGGTTCTATCATTGCAGCAGGTGTTAAGGCTGATCTCTATGAGAACTTTACAGACGTAGATGGTATCTTTGCTGCCCACCCTGGTATTATCCACCAACCACACTCCATTCCTGAATTAACCTACCGTGAAATGCGTGAGTTGGCTTACGCTGGATTTTCAGTTCTTCATGACGAAGCTCTTCTACCCGCTTACCGCGGAAAAATTCCTCTTGTCATCAAGAATACCAACAACCCTGACCACCCAGGAACACGCATTGTTTTAGAACACAGTAGTGATAAATTCCCAATAGTAGGGATTGCAGGTGACTCAGGATTCGTCAGCATCAACATGTCAAAATACCTCATGAACCGCGAAGTCGGGTTTGGTCGCAAGGTTCTGCAAATCCTTGAGGACCTCAACATCGGTTGGGAACACATGCCTACAGGTATTGACGATCTTTCAATCATCCTCCGCTCCCGTGAATTAACTCCTATCAAAGAAGAAGAAATCCTACGTCAACTCGTTCAAAAGGCTGAAGTGGACCATGCTGAAATCGAACATGACCTTTCCATCATTATGATTGTTGGAGAAAAGATGAAGAGCCATATCGGGGTAACTGCTACTGCAACACGTGCTTTGTCTGAGAATAAAATCAACATCCAGATGATGTCCCAAGGTTCAAGTGAAGTTTCCATCATGTTTGTTGTCAATAAAGAGCAAGAAAAAGCAGCTATCAAGGCTCTCTATCATGCCTTTTTCGGTGAAAGTAAGGAAGACTAATCATGGCCCAATCACTCAATCAAGTCATTGACCTCCAAACTACTGGGACATCTTACCTCTCTATCTCTGGAAAAGTTGGAAAATTTCTAGTTGGGGATCAAGCCTTAGAGTTTTATCCTGATGTCAATGTCGAACAATATATCCAAATCCCCTGGTCCAGCATTCAGCAAATCGGAGCCAACGTAAGTGGTCGCAAGATCAGCCGCCACTTTGAAGTCTTCACTGATCAAGGAAAATTCCTTTTTGCTTCAAAAGACTCTGGAGCTATCCTCAAAATCGCTCGTGAAAAATTAGGAAACGACAAGGTTGTCAAACTTCCTACTTTGATTCAGACCATTGGTCAAAAATTTAAAAATCTATTTGCAAAAAAGTAGAAACTTTAGTATAATCATAGCAACGGATAAGTAAGTTATCTCCTTCTTTCAGAAAGTCTGCGGGTGCTGCGAGCAGATAGGAGGGATAGGTGAAATTCTACCGTTGTTCACAATTACATATATAATCAAGTGCACACCTGTGAAGTTGGATGGAACCGTGGCCCTGCCACTCCAACGCTTTGTCAGGTGTGCTTTTTTCATAAAGGAGTTCTTATGTTAGATATTAAACGTATTCGCACAGATTTTGATGCTGTCGCTGAAAAATTAGCTACACGTGGTGTAGATGCTGCTATCTTAAATGAGATGAAAGAAATCGATGCTAAACGTCGTGACGTCTTGGTCAAGGTTGAAACTCTAAAAGCAGAACGTAACACAGTTTCTGCTGAGATTGCCCAAGCCAAGCGCAACAAGGAAAATGCCGATGACAAGATTGCTGCAATGCAAACCCTATCTGCTGAAGTCAAAGCCTTGGATGCTGAATTGGCAGAAATCGATGCTAAATTAACAGAATTTACCACTACTCTTCCAAACATCCCAGCTGACAGTGTTCCTGTTGGGGCTGATGAAGATGACAATGTGGAAGTCCGCCGTTGGGGTAGCCCACGCGAGTTTGACTTCGAACCAAAAGCTCACTGGGATCTTGGTGAAGACTTGGGTATCCTTGACTGGGAACGCGGTGGTAAGGTAACGGGCGCTCGTTTCCTCTTCTATAAAGGACTTGGGGCTCGTTTGGAACGGGCTATCTACAACTTCATGTTGGATGAGCATGGTAAAGAGGGCTATACCGAAGTCATCACACCATACATGGTTAACCATGACTCAATGTTTGGTACTGGTCAATATCCAAAATTCAAGGAAGACACTTTTGAATTGAAAGACACTAATTATGTCCTCATTCCTACAGCTGAAGTGCCTCTTACAAACTACTACCGTGATGAAATCCTTGACGGTAAAGACCTACCAATCTACTTCACTGCTATGAGTCCTTCATTTCGTTCTGAAGCTGGTTCTGCTGGTCGTGATACACGCGGCTTGATTCGTCTGCACCAATTCCATAAGGTTGAAATGGTCAAATTTACCAAACCAGAAGAATCTTACGAAGAATTGGAAAAAATGACAGCCAACGCTGAAAACATCCTTCAAAAACTCAACCTTCCATACCGTGTCGTTGCCCTCTCTACTGGGGACATGGGCTTCTCAGCTGCCAAGACTTATGACTTGGAAGTTTGGATTCCAGCCCAAAATACCTACCGTGAAATCTCAAGCTGTTCGAATACAGAAGATTTCCAAGCCCGTCGTGCTCAAATCCGTTACCGTGATGAAGCGGATGGCAAGGTGAAACTCCTTCACACCTTGAACGGTTCTGGACTTGCAGTCGGACGTACAGTGGCTGCCATTCTTGAAAACTATCAAAATGAAGATGGTTCTGTAACTATTCCAGAAGCACTTCGTCCATACATGGGTGGAGCTGAAGTTATCAAACCATAACAATAAGGCCTAGCTATTTCTAGCTAGACCTTTTTTCGTAACCAAATCAGATAACCAACCAAGACAAAGAATAAAATAGTGAGGCAAATAACGGTTTCAGCCAATACCAGATAATCCAGAAATGGAAGTTTCAAAATTCCCTGAGCCATCTTGAGCGAAGTAGCTGTGATAATGGTTGGGAAGGTGAGGGCTGAGAAGGCTGGTTGAAATCCTCGCTTTAAAATATGGGGCAGGCGAGTCAAAACAAAGAAAAAGAAGGACTGAGATGCCAAAATCATGACGATCAGGAGCCAAGTCGGTAGGCCTGCTCCTCCAACTCGAACCAGGGAAGCCAAGAGTAGAGAAAAGGGAGCACAGTAGATCCCTTCTTGTCCAAGCAAGGCTAGTGGGAGTGGTTCTTTCTTTAAATCGCTATAAATAAGCGGATAGAGATAGAAGGTCAAGACAAAACCAAAACTCAAGGTTGCATAGGCAATCTCAATAATGCCTACCAGAGGATAGGTCAAGGCTGCTACTGCAATCCCCACATAGAGTACCGTCCAGCTAGGAGTCGCATTGACCCTCCGACCTGGACAGGCAAATTTGATGGTAAAAGTAGCAATCAAAACCAAATCCAAGAGAAATGAAAACCACCAGATCCCTTGTGCTACCAAAGGAAGAGCAGGGAATACGCGAAAGACATAGGTCGACAAAATCATCCCAGCCATAGGAAAAGTGGCCATCCCAGATAAAAGAGGGGGCTTGGTCAATTCTTTCCTGGTTTCTTCCCAATTAAAAAGATGAAGAATCAGAAAGAAAAGCCACAAAACTAATCCAGTCAGACTAAATAAATGCGACAGAACTGGCCAAGTATCTGCAATCAGATTTCCTGCACCTGCTAAACCTAATAAACAGCCAGAGAATACTAAGGGGAGCTTTTTCATCCGAGCCTCCAATAATCATGTTATTATTAGTATAGCATAAAAGCGCTTAAAATAGCATAGAAAAATGAAAACTGGATTGCTCAGTCTTCATTTTTTCTTTCTGATTCGAACTAGGCATAAGGTTGTAATTCTGGATTAATAGGCGTATTAGCTAGGTTGTTGGCATAGTTGCAAAGACTTGCAAGACTAACACCGAGAACCACATCCAAGGCATTTTGTTGCGTGTAGCCAGCTTGCAAAAATTCACTAAGCGCTTCATCGCCTACACGACCCTTGGTATTGATGACTGCCAAGGTAAACTTGGCCAGAGTATCTAGCTTAGGATCTGACTCGATTGGAGTGCGATTGCGAAGAGCTTGAAGAAGATCATCATTCATCTGGATTTGTTTGATCGAAAAGGCGGTGTGACCTGCGACACAGAAGGCACATCCATTGGTTACCGCAGCTGTGATTTGCACCACTTCTCTCTCAACTGGGGTCAGACTATTACGGCGGTTGATGGCTCCGACAGTTCGGTAGGCTTCAAGCGCGGTAGGAGCGTTGGCCAAGAGACCGATTAGGTTGGGAATATAGCCATTGTTGTCTTTTTGTACTGTTTCAAGAACTTCTTTCACTTCTGCTGGTGCTGATTCTACTGTGTGGATGGTAAATGTTGTCATAAGAAACCTCTTTTCATTTTATTGTCATTTAGTCTATCATAGAATTTTTCACTTGGATAATATATATTTCCAATAGCCTTGATAGGAAATGTCTATGAAATGAAAAAATCACACTAAAAGTGTGATTGGGTTAGTGTTTAAAATACTGTTTAGTCTCAGCAATGACGACTGGCGATAAGACTAAGAGGGCAATCAAGTTTGGTAAAGCCATCAAGGCATTGACGATATCTGCAATAATCCAGACCATATCCAACTCGATAAATCCTCCCAACAAGACCATGACTACAAAGACTACACGGTAAAGCCAGATAAAACGAACACCAAAGAGAAACTCAAAACAGCGTTCTCCGTAGTAGTTCCATCCGAGAATCGTCGTAAAGGCAAAGAGTACAAGGAAAATGGTCAAGAGGGAAGGTCCAAAATATGAAAAAACTGTTGAAAAGGCTGACTGGGTCAAGGCAACCCCATTCAAATCACCACTCCAAACCCCAGTTACCAAGATTGTTAAACCAGTCAACGTACAGATAATGAGGGTATCAATAAAGGTTCCTGTCATGGAAATCAAGCCTTGCTCGACAGGCTCATTTGTCTTAGCTGCAGCCGCTGCAATGGGAGCAGAACCAAGACCAGATTCGTTAGAGAAGACTCCCCGCGCCACACCATTTTGGATAGCCATCCGAATACTGGCACCTGCAAAACCACCTACCGCAGCAGTTGGACTAAAGGCTGAAGTAAAGATGAGGGCAAGTGTGGCTGGGATTTTCTCGATATTAAAGAGAATAACTGTAAGAGTCCCTAAAATATAGACAATAGCCATAAAAGGAACCACTGCTGTCGAAACTTTTGATATGGATTTGAGGCCACCAAAGACGGCAATCCCTACAAAAATGGATAAAATCAGAGCTGTGATAGCTGGATCAACTTGGGCTGTATTTTGAATGGATTCTGTAATCGAATTGACTTGGGTAAAGGTACCAATCCCTAGAAGGGCTACCAATACACCCGCTAGGGCAAAGAAGATAGCAAGTGGACGCCACTTTTCTCCCATCCCCAAAAGGATGTAATGCATGGGTCCTCCAGCTACAGCTCCATTTGCATCCTTTGTGCGATATTTGATAGCTAGCAAGCCTTCGGCATACTTGGTCGCCATTCCAAAAAAGGCTGCCATCCACATCCAAAAGAGAGCCCCTGGTCCTCCAACCTTAATGGCTGTCGCGACTCCGATGATATTTCCCGTACCAACGGTGGCAGCTAGAGCTGTACAAAGAGCTGCAAAGCTCGACACATCACCATGTCCCTTGTCCTTGGTGAAAATTAACTGAAAAGCCTTAGGGAGACGAGCAACCTGCAAAAGGCCCAGTCGGATGGTCAAATAGATACCCGTTCCGACCAATAAGATCAAGAGGGGAGGCCCCCAAACGAAAGCATCAAGCGCTTTTAGCAACTCTAACATATCCTTCTCCTATCTTTCAACCCCAAAAGAAAGAGCACATGCAAGATACATGTACTCTGGAATGCTTAGATAAATGCCAAAAAGCGGTCTATCCTAGCTCTGTCCTTTTACCTGAGAGTTTGAGCAGTTGCCTGCCTTGCCCCTTCGGTGCCTTTACGGTCTCTCCAGAGTTCCGTCCATTTACAGTCATGGAAAACAAACCTTTCTCCACTTCTATTAAACTTCATTCGGTGTTGGTATTTTATTTTTTATTATTCTACAAGAAAAGTTAGCCATTGTCAATATATTCTATGAAAATTTTTGACCTTTCATTCCCTTTTTCAGAAAGAGCGAATCCTTCTTCTCTCTATCCTTTAAAGGTCACAATGGTTGCACCACTGCCTCCAGAATTTTGTGGAGCATAGCCAAAACTCTTGACATGCTTGTTTCTTTGCAGGTATTTGGTGACGCCCTCACGGATGACTCCTGTTCCGATACCATGAATGATGTCTACCTGCGCCATGTTATTGAGCAGGGCTTGGTCGATAAAGGCGTCTAACTCATTCATAGCCTCTTCATACCGTTTGCCTCGGAGATCCAGTCTCGCTTGCGGACCACGACCAGAAGCACGTTTGATGACATTGACTTGTTTTTTCTTGACTGGGGCTTTTTGCTGAGCCTGAACAAGGTCAAATTCTTTCTCTTCCAAGGTCATCTTGATCAAACCAACTTGGGCTTCCCAGCGGCCGTCCTTAAGCTGATTGGTCAAGGTACCACGCTGACCATAACTGAGAACAATGATATCATCCCCAACCTTTGGAGCTCGTTTTTTCTTGGCCTTCTGAAGGACCTTGTTTTTAGACAAGTCAACTTTTTCAGGAGCTAGTTTTTTCAGCTCAGCCTTAGCTTCAATGATTTCATGGGGTTTGAGTTGAGACTTACTGTGGAGGTTCTTGAGAATCTGGTCACTCTCACTTAGAGCAAGTTCCACAATCTCGGCAGCTTGTTCACGCGCCTTGTTGAGCTCAGTTTCTTTTTCACGATTGAGTTCGTTATAGAGTTTTTTGAGTGCACGGTTCATCTTGAGGTTTTCTTGCTCCACCTCACGAATATTGTCCAAGCGTTTGCGACTTTCAAGCGTTTGCTCTTCCAATTGTTCAATGATACGGTTGACATCATTATCTTGGTTGACCTGCTGGCTGGCATCTCCTACGATGACCTCTGACAAGCCCAGACGTTTGGCAATTTCAAAGGCATTGCTTCGGCCAGGAACTCCCTGCATAAAGCGATAGGTCGGACGCAAGCTGGCAGTATCAAACTCCATGCTGGCATTTTGCACAAAGGCTGTCTCAATACCATAAGCCTTGAGTTCTGGATAGTGGGTCGTAGCCATAGTCTTGACCTGACGCAGACGAAGATCCTCCAGAATAGCCATAGCAAGCGCTGCTCCTTCCTGCGGATCGGTACCTGCCCCAAGCTCATCTAGCAATAAGAGCGAGTGCTGATTGACCTTGCCAAGAATATCTACGATATTGGTCATGTGGCTGGAGAAGGTAGACAGGCTTTGCTCGATAGACTGCTCATCCCCGATATCTGCGAAGATTTCTTCGAAAATACCGACACGGCTTCCCTTGTCAGCTAGAATGGGCAAGCCTGACTGGGCCATGAGTTGAGTCAAGCCCAGGGTTTTGAGCATGATGGTCTTCCCACCAGTATTGGGACCTGTAATGACAATGGCTGTTAATTCCTTACCAAAGTGTACATCGTTTGCAACAGCATTTTTGACCAAAGGATGGCGAACATGAAGGAGTTGAATCTCTTGATTCTCTGAAAGTTGAGGAACAACTGCTTGTCTTTCTTGGATGAAACGCACCTTGGCACGAATCAAGTCTAAATGGCCGATAATCCATGCGTCATTAGCAATCTCTGCAGCATGAGGGCGGACCCGTTCTGAGAGTTCCTGTAGGATGCGAATCATCTCATAGCGTTCGTCTGCTCGCAGACTAGCGATTTCTTCGCTCAGCTTGACCACTTCACGGGGTTCGATATAGACGGTGTTTCCACTGGCAGAGATGTCATGGACAACACCCGCAATCTTGTTGCGGTAAGTGTTTTTCACGGGTAAGACTTGACGGCCATTTCGGCTAGCGATTATGCCTTCCGTCAACATTTGCACTTTTTGCTTGAGCAAGTCTTGCAAGACATTTCGAACTTGACTCTCGCTATCATGGATTTTCCGACGGATGCGTGCCAGTTCTTCGCTGGCAAAATTCTCGATAAATCCTGCATCATTTAGGGCTTGAAGACTCCCTTGCAAGTGTGGAAAATCATGTAGTTTTTCAAACCATCTCGCCAACTGCTCCAAACGTACATTTTCAAGATTGGCATAAAAACCTTGCAACTCTCTGCTAGCAAGCAAGACCCGTTTGAGGAGCAGGAACTCCTCAATATTGAGGTCCGCCCCCATCTCCAGACGCTTGCAGACAGCTGAAATCTCACGTGTCGCTAGGATGGTAAAGTGGGGTTGCTCCACAAATAGAGCTTGCATTTCCTCCATCTCTGTAAAGGCTTGCTTGATCTTATCCACCTTGGCAGTTGGGGCCAAGCCTTTTAGCTCCTCTAGTCCTTGTTCTGTCAGGAGATGCGGTTCAAACAAGGCTTTGATTTTATTAAATTCTAAGGTTTCTAGTATTTTTGTATTCATATTTTTTCCTTGTATACTGGTTTACAAGATTATAGCAACTAGGGGTTTTGACTTAGTCGTCCAATCTGTAAACAAAGGGCTAGGAAAAATCCCGCCCTTTTTATCCGATTAAATTTGTCACCCAGAGTTGTTTGATAAGATTTGTCGTAAAAGGGACACTTTGGATGATGTGTTTGGCTACTATACTTTTTTCGAGTGAATTTTGAATGACTGCCAGAGGCACTGTTGCAAGGATGGTCAGAGCCATTTGCAAGACAAATAAGGTTACCAATAGAGATAAAAGGCCTGATCCGATACGCAACCATTTGACATCGAGCTTTTTAGTTGGAATCAAGTGCAGGAACAAACCGATAAAACGTCCGAAACTATAACAAATCCCAAAAACTAGAAGATAGGCTAGACCCGCATAAAAGACCTTGTCTAGATGAAACAGCTGGTCTGAAGGGAAGAAAAAGGTTCCCTGTCCTTCCTGAGGATTGGCATAAGGGACAAGCAAGTGGAAGTGGTCACCCAGTGATTTATAAAACTGTCCCGCAACAAAGGCTGAAATCACTGCCACGAGGAAATAATAAACTTGCAGGACCAAACCTCTACGGTAGCCGATGTAAAAGCCCCAAGCCAGAACCAATAAGAGTAGGATTGAAATCATAGGGAGTCCTCAATCTTGCTCTGTTCTTGTTTGACAGCAATCAACTTGTGACGGAGTTCTAACAACTCTTGCTCCTTGTCATCAAATTCAATTTCACGATTGAGCTGTGTAGACAGACAGTTGACCGCCAAAAGAAGCGCAATGGTTTCATCATCCGCCCCAGGCATTTGTTCTTTAATTGCTTGGTATTTTTCAGTCGCAACCTTGGCAATTTCCTCCATAAAGAGGTTGTCATGCTCGGTTGTCAAGGTTAATGTCTTTTTCCCGAATGTAAACTTATATCGATTTAGATTTGCCATAAAATTCACCTCACGATATTATACCAAATTTCGCTAACTTTGTCAGTTTTTACCAATTCTCCTGCTTTTGTGGTACAATAGAGACTATGGCAAGTATCACACTCACACCAAGTGAACAGGAAATTCAGAGCTTTTTAAGTCAGTATCAGAAGGCTCTCAGTCCTAGTAAAAATCCTTATATTCGCTATTTTTTGAGACTGCCTCAGGCAACGGTTTCCATCTATACTTCTGGAAAAGTCCTCCTGCAGGGCGAAGCTGCTGAGCAATACGCCAATTTCTTTGGCTATCAGGTTCAACAAGAAAACAGTGGACAAGATTTCCCTATGATCGGTACCGATGAGGTGGGAAATGGTTCCTACTTTGGTGGGCTGGCTGTTGTGGCTTCCTTTGTGACACCTGACCAGCACGACTTCTTGCGAAAACTCGGTGTAGGGGATTCTAAGACTCTGACGGACCAAAAGATTCGTCAGATTGCCCCTATCCTCAAGGAAAAGATTTCGCACCAAGCGCTCCTCCTTTCACCGAGCAAGTACAACGAAGTTATCGGAGAGCGTTACAATGCTGTTTCTGTAAAGGTTGCCCTTCACAACCAGGCTATCTTTCTCCTGCTTCAAAAAGGAATCCAGCCAGAAAAAATCGTGATTGATGCTTTTACAAGCCCTAAAAACTATAATAAGTACTTGGCACAAGAAGCCAACCGTTTTCCAAACAAAATTAGCTTAGAAGAAAAAGCCGAGGGCAAATACCTAGCTGTTGCAGTTAGCTCTATCATCGCGCGGGATCTCTTCCTCGAAAACTTGGAAAATCTAGGACGAGAACTGGGCTATCAACTGCCAAGTGGCGCTGGAACTGCATCTGATAAGGTTGCTAGCAAAATCCTGCAGGCCTATGGCATGAAGGGACTTCATTTCTGTGCCAAATTGCATTTTAAAAACACTGAAAAAGCAAAAACACTTCTAGAAAGGTAAATTATGAATTCGTTTAAAACATTTCTAAAAGAATGGGGAGTTTTCTTCCTGATTATCGCACTGGTCGGTCTTAGCCGTATCTTTCTTTGGAGCAATGTCCGTGTAGAAGGACACTCGATGGACCCTACCCTAGCCGACGGAGAAGTTCTCTTCGTTGTTAAACATCTCCCAATTGACCGCTTCGACATCGTGGTTGCGCATGAGGAAGACGGAAATAAAGATATTGTCAAAAGGGTTATCGGCATGCCTGGTGATACCATCCGCTACGAAAATGACAAACTCTTTATCAACGGTGAAGAAACGAATGAACCTTACCTAGCTGAATACCTCAACTTGTTCAAAACAGAAAAGTTGCAAAACACCTATACTGGAAAAGGATTTGAAGGCAATAAGGGAGTTTACTTTAGAGAACTTGCTCAAAAGGCACAGGCCTTTACAGTCGATGTCAATTCCAATACCAGCTTCAGCTTTACTGTCCCTCAAGGTGAGTACCTTCTCCTTGGTGATGATCGTCTAGTCTCTAGCGACAGCCGCCACGTTGGTACCTTCAAGGCCAGCGATATCAAAGGCGAAGCAAAATTCCGTTTCTGGCCACTTAACCGTATCGGAACTTTTTAAGATAAGGAAGAGGCCGAGAATGCTAAGTCTCAGTCTCTTTTTCTATTGCGAGAAGAAGGACTTTTAGTCTCCTAGCTTGTTGAAAGAAGCTAAGGGTCCAACTCTCACGAACTCATGTAAAGGAAACCTATGGAAGTTTATTTTTCAGGCACCATTGAACGGATTATTTTTGAAAATCCCAGTAATTTTTATCGCATTCTCCTCCTAGATATCGAAGATACGGACGCGGAGGACTTTGACGATTTTGAAATCATCGTTACAGGAACCATGGCTGATGTAATTGAGGGTGAAGACTATACTTTTTGGGGGCAAATCATTCAGCACTCCAAGTATGGAGAACAGCTTCAGATCAGCCGTTATGAGCGGGCAAAACCAACTAAAAATGGGCTAGTCAAGTACTTTTCTAGTAGCCATTTCAAAGGAATTGGTCTCAAAACGGCCCAAAAAATCGTTGATAGCTATGGTGAAAATACCATTGACGAAATTCTGGAACATCCTGAAAAGCTGGAAAGTATTGCAGGACTCTCTGCCAAAAACCGTGAGGCTTTTGTTTCCACCCTCCGTCTCAACTACGGAACAGAGATGGTCTTGGCAAAACTAGCTAACTACGGCATTCCCAATAAACTAGCCTTTCAGATTCAAAACTTTTACAAGGAAGAAACGCTGGATATTGTCGAAAACTATCCCTACCAGTTGGTTGAGGATATCAAGGGATTGGGCTTTACCATTGCTGACCAATTAGCCGCCGAACTAGGCATCGAAAGTCAAGCCCCTGAACGTTTCCGTGCTGGCCTTGTCCACAGTCTTTTTCAGGGATGTATGGATACGGGCAATACCTATATGGAAGCCCGAGATTTGCTGGAACAGACCCTGACTCTCCTCGAGTCTTCCCGTCCCGTGGAACTCGATCCCAGCCAAGTAGCTCAGGAATTATCTCATTTGATTGAAGAAGACAAGGTTCAGCAGATTGATACCAAAATCTTTGATAATAGCCTCTTTTTCGCTGAAGAAGGCATCCGCAGTCACTTGGTTCGTATCCTTGAAAAAGGAAAACAAAAGAGTCATGATTTGGAAACCATTCAAAAGCATATCGCTAGCGTCGAGAAAGAACTGGGTATCCAATACGATAGTATCCAAAAGCAAGCTATCTGTGATGCTATCCAGAACAAGGTCTTTATCCTAACAGGTGGACCTGGTACTGGTAAGACGACTGTTATCAATGGGATTATCGCTATTTATGCCCTCTTAGAAGGACTTGATCTCAGGAAGAAAAGTAACTTACCTATTCTTCTCGCTGCACCAACTGGTCGAGCCGCTCGGCGCATGAATGAATTGACAGGTTTGCCTAGCGCGACTATACACCGTCATTTGGGAATGACGGGAGACGATGATACCAGCCATCTAGAAGATTATCTAGATGCCGACTTTATCATTGTAGATGAGTTTTCCATGGTGGATACTTGGCTAGCCAACCAACTCTTCTCCAACATTTCTTCTAACAGTAAAATCCTCATCGTGGGAGACAGTGACCAGTTGCCTTCTGTCAGTCCTGGACAAGTTCTGGCCGACCTGCTCCAGATATCCCTGATTCCGCAGACTCGCTTGGAACGGATTTACCGTCAGAGCGAGGAATCGACTATCGTCACCTTGGCAAGTCAGATTCGACAAGGCATCTTGCCAGCTGACTTTCCCCAGAAAAAAGCAGACCGCTCCTACTTTGAAATCGCTAGCGGTCATATCCCAGCTACCATTGAGAAAATTCTTGGCGCTGCCCTCAGAAGTGGCATTCCGGCTCGTGATATTCAGGTGCTAGCGCCTATGTATCGAGGAACTGCTGGCATTGACGCCATCAACCAACTTATGCAAGATCTGCTCAATCCTCAGCAAAAGGGGCAAGTTAGCTTTGAAGCAACTCAGTGTCACTATCGAACAGGGGACAAGGTCATTCACCTAGTCAACGACGCTGAAGTTAATGTCTTTAACGGAGACCTAGGCTACATCACAGACCTAATTCCTGGTAAATACACCGAGTCCAAACAAGACGAGATTGTCATTGATTTTGATGGAAATGAGGTCTCTTACCCACGTAACGAATGGTACAAGATTCGCCTGGCCTATGCCATGAGTATTCATAAGTCTCAGGGAAGTGAGTTTCCTGTTGTCATCCTGCCCATCACCAGTGCTAGCAAGCGCATGCTGGAGCGAAATCTCATCTACACAGCTATCACACGGGCCAAGAGCAAGCTCATCCTTCTTGGTGAATTACAGGCCTTTGACTATGCAATCAAACATATTGGAACTGCTCGCAAGACCTATCTGATTGAGCGTTTCAGTGATTTAATTGAAACTAATATTGAAGAAAGCAAACAAGCCTTCTCTGAAACTGCCACAGCAAGTGACTCTGAACAATCCTACATCCTCACTGAGGAAAACTGGTCTAGCATCCCAGCCATGATCGGGATTACAGATGCTGACTTAAAAGAGATTTTTGGAAAATAGTGCAACAGAAAGCCCACCTAGTCAGGTGGGCTTTTTCTCTTTTAAGATTATTTTACTGTTGCAGTGCTTGTGATCAATTCAACAGCTTTTTTGATAGTGATATCGTGTTTCAACATGTCAGCTGAAAGCAAGTTTTGCACTTGTGCAACTTCCATGTTGTAGTCTGCTGCCAATTGCTCGATTTCTTTTTGGATTTCTTCTTCTGAAGCGTCAAATCCTTCAGCTTTGGCAACTGCTTCGATAACAAGGTTAGTCTTCGTACGTGACTCAGCTTCTGCTTCGTATTGTTTGTGAAGGTCTTCTTGAGTAGTTCCTGTGATTTGGAAGTACATGTCAGGGTTGATCCCTTGGCGTTGCAAGTTTCCAAGGAATTCATTTACTGAACGGTGAACTTCTTCGTGGATCATTTCTTCTGGAAGTTCTACGATTTCAGCGTTTTCTACAGCTTTATCGATTGCTGCACCTTCAACGGCATCTTTGTATGCTTCTTCTTTCGCAGCAGTCAATTCTTTGCGGTATTTTTCTTTCAATTCGTCAAGAGTTTCCACTTCTTCGTCGATGTCTTTTGCAAGTTCATCGTCAAGAGCTGGAACTTCTTTTGCTTTTACTTCGTGAATAGTTGTTACGAATTTAGCTTCTTTACCTGCAAGGTCTTCTGCTTGGTAGTCTTCTGGGAATGTTACAACTACATCAACAGTTTCGCCAGCTGAGTGTCCAACCAATTGGTCTTCAAAACCAGGGATGAATTGACCTGAACCAAGTCCAAGTGAGAAGTTTTCACCTTTTCCACCGTCAAATTCAACACCGTCAATAGAACCAACGAAGTCAATAACAACAGTGTCGCCATTTTCAGCAGCGCCTTCTTTGATAACCAATTCAGCCAAGTTGTTGCGTTCGCGTTCGATACGTTCTTCAACGTCAGCGTCAGTTACTTCTTTTTCTACATCAACTGATACTTCAAGGTTTTTGTAGTCACCCAATTTTACTTCAGGTTTTGTCACGACTTCAGCAGTGATAACCCAGTCTTGACCTTTTTCCATTGAAGTTACGTCAATTTTTGGTTGCGCAACGACTTCAAGACCAGCTTCTTTTACTGCAGCTTCATAAGCGTTTGGCAAAAGTGCGTTCATTGCATCTTGATAAAGAGCTTCTTCACCAAATTTTTGGTCGAAGATAGGGCGTGGAAGGTGACCTTTACGGAAACCAGGAACGTTAAGAGTTTTCTTTACTGAGTTAAATACACGGTCCAATTCTGGTTTGATTTGGTCTTGAGAGATTGTGAAAGTCAAGACACCACGGTTTGTTTCTTTGTTTTCAAATGATACAGACATTCTGTCATTTCTCCTTAAAATTTTTTAAATACAGTCTATTATAGCATAAACCACG
The DNA here is from genome assembly GCF_000297015.1 of Streptococcus sp. GMD6S. The sequence goes on from NZ_AJRH01000013.1 coordinate 40,996, forward strand.
GTTAATTTTCAAGTAATGAATGCGCTTTGAGTGTGTCTGTTTTTGGGAGAAAATGAAAAATCACCAATAGAACGTAAATAAAAGACCGAAACTTTCAACTTTTTCCTGTCCCAGTCTTGATTTATTGTTCTTTTGATGATACAATAGATTTAAACTGATTGAACAAGTAACGGTTGTTTAATCGGTGGGCGTTTGAGTGTTAGTAGCACTCAGCGCCTTTTGTTCGTGTTTTTTATAAGTCTATTATACCACTTTGGGAGGAAAATGCAAGCATTTTCCCAAACTTTTTTTTCTAAAAGGCTTGACAAATCATGGTTTCTTATGATTTTCAATCCCTTTCATCGGTAAGAGCTCCCCAATACTTCGGTTTTCGGTTTGAGCGATTGTTCTGTGGTAGTGTATAATCTGATTTTTGAGTATGTTGAAAGTGACCAGGATAATCTTTTTCCTGGTCTTTTATTGTTTGGTAGGATTTCCTCCACTCTCCGAAAAATAGGTCTCTCAATTCTCCTGTATGGTTTAAAAGAATGGTTTGGCTCATAGTGTCAGCGCCTTTCTCACTCCAATACATACCTCTATTTTTCATTCGATACGTCACTTTGCGATGCTGAGATTCCATGATACCAATACCCTTGCTACTGAGTCCAAAGCTCTCAGGATGATCAGTATATTTAAAGTTTTTCAGAAGTTGTCTTTTGAAGCGTTGAAAAGACTCTAATTTTTTGTCTGATTTAATCAAAGATTCAGCCGTATCAAGTACCGTTTCTAGTAAACCCTTATCTCGGCTCTTGACCGCTTTAAAGGCTTGTTTGGTCAGCTCTAAAGGAAAAGTACGTAAATTCTTTTTCAGGGATTGATTCACGTGAAAAGCATCCCAAAAGTGCAAATGCTCTTTAGGCTTAAAAGCACTAACTAAGTCCTTAAAGTCCGTAGGAGAATAGCCTTTACCACCATCAGAATTAGTCACAATGACCGTTTCGGGAGTAATTTCAAAATGCCTAGTCAACAAATCCATTAGTCTATCTTTGGCTTTATGACAGCGTGTAGAGATAACTTCTATCTTGTCTTTTAAGATATTCCTCTTCCCCTTCTTGCTTCCAGTATGGACGACAAAATGACTTAACTCAATAGACTTCTTTTTCCTGTCAGGCATTGCCTGTTTGACCCAAACCCCATCACCTTCAATATAGACTTTCTTTGCTCTCACTTTGTCCTGGTTATCTTCAGACCAGTCTGAAGCTGATAAAGAGTCGTACTCCTCTTTTTCAGCTAGTAGTTCACCTGCCATGTCTAAAGCGTGCTGAACTGTATTCTTGGTGATATAGATTTCCTTTAACATTTCCATCACCGATACAACTTTACGATAGGGCATAAAATTAGCAAGCTTGGTCACCTGGTAAAGTAGCTCCTGAGAAAACCTCGACCTTGGTTCTAGTCCTAGCTTTTCATCAACAGGGATTCGGATGGTGTCATCTTTCTTCCATCTGCTACGTGAAAAGGTCATTTCTCCAAAAGAAAAAATAACTGTCCGCTCTTTTTGATTGATTCTTTTGTACCCCTGCGCTCGCATAATAGGGGCAATGAATTTTTCATAGTTTTCAATCATCTTCAGAAAAGCCCGTTGATTATTTTGTTTCAACTGCCTTGAAAATTCTCTTTCGTCTAACACGGTTATATCCATTTTTGTCACCTCAATCATCGCTACCGCCTATTATACCCCAAAAACAAGAAAAGAAAAAAGACCTCTCCAAACGGAAAGGTCTATATTTCTATAGTGATTTTAATAGTGGTTTATATCATGATTTTAATAGTGATTAAAATCAATATCTAAAGTGATAAACCTTGGTCTTTTTGGTTCTTTGGAGCGGATGCAGTTGGCAAAACCTCTTGATACATTTTCTTCAGAGATAGCTCATGTTGACCACCTAACAATAGATTTTCAAAAAATCTATCCAGGTATTCAGGATTTTTCTTCAGCAATTTTGCATTGTCCAAAACCAGGGCATCCCTGAAGTAACGTGCATTCTCTTTGAACGGGCTATTATCAACTTCAAAGCCTAGTGAACGTAGGTACTTAATCATGAAGACCGTAACAGTTCGGGTGTTGCCCTCTCCAAACGGATGGATTTGCCAAATTCCCGATACAAACTTTTTCAAGTGCTTGACCATTTCTTCAGGTGTCTTCCCTCGATAGTCAAATTGTGACTCCTGGTCAAAATCATAGGTTAAGCTAGCCGAGATAGTTTGATAATGATCATAGATAACGCTATCTCCCTCTAAAATCGGCTCTTTTTTAGTGATGTTATAATGGCGATATTCTCCTAAAGGGATACCTTGGCTTAGAACGCCAAAGAATAGCTCTTTATGGATTGATTTTAGAGTGGTTGGGGCAAACTTGAAGGCGTTGCTTGATAACAGCTCTACAATCCTTAAAGAGACAATATCAGCTTCTTTCGTGCTATCATCGGTCTCTTCATGGTATTTGGTAATTTGGTCATAAATTTGTTGATACTCAATCTTACCTTCAATCTGCTCTTTAGCCAATTCAACCATATAGCGTGATGGCTCAAGACCGTCTACTTGCTGAAGACCAAAGCCAGTCTGCCATAAGTCAAGTTTAGTCTGATAGGAAAGGTTGGGGTTATCAATTTCATAGGTTGGTTGCATAGGTCACCTGCGTAAATAATATTATAGTGATTTTTATCATGATTTTAATAGTGATAAAAATATTGACGATTATTCTTCTTCATAACTCTCAATCCAATTATCAAGGAAAGTTGATGCTCCGCTATATCCTGCTTGCTCCGCAATCCTATCTAGCTTTTCTCGATTTTGGGGCTTCAAGGTGAACTGATAAGGATGTTTGGTCTTCCCTGATGGGCGACCTGCTCTTCGCCCTTGTGATTTTGCCTTAGGGACTGACGGTATTGTCTCGCCTAACGCTTTACTAATTTTGTCCTTTTTGATTTCAAAAGCCATTGCATACCTCTTTTTAAATAGCTATTTATATCATGATTTTAATAGTGATAAAAATATTTATTAAAATCATGGTTTTTATATTGAT